>CAMHDB010000005.1 GCA_946183715.1 uncultured Oscillibacter sp. | reverse complement strand
GTACACAGGTCTTGAAAGAAGTCGTAGCACTCCTGTTCGTCCTTTAACTGCAAGATGGCCTTATAAAGTTCCTCGCTTTTTTCCTTTTTCCCGATTTTCATAAAGCTAACCCGTCCTTTCTGCCGTAGGGCGCTCACTGATTGACAAAAGCCGATTCCGGCGTATTGGTCATTCTATCAAAACAGAGCCAGAAAGTAAAGCCTTTTTTCGGGAAATCTTCCATGTTTTCGCGGCGCGAACCCGCACGGAATTTCCGCGCCGGGCATAGTCTGGGGTACGGATTCCGGGGAGAAGGAGCGGGTAGCATGGGGAACGGGTCAGATTTCACCGTACAGGCCAGACAGACGGAAAAGACGTGGGATGTCGAGGGCGTCCCGGTTCTGCAAGGACACGTTTCCCTGCCGGAACTGTCCGGAATCAACAGGCGTTGCCAGCGGATTGTCTCCTTTTACCGCCTACAGGAACGCGCATTTCTGAAATACTGTCAGCGTGAGTTACGCCCGTGGGCGGAGGTACAGTATCGCGCCGCGCTACAGAACAGTGCGCCGTTACCCTGCTATCAGGCCGCCTTGGAATTTCGAGAGACTTACCGCGCCGGACGCCTCTGGAGCCTCTACACAGAGCTAAAAGAAAACGCCGCGCCCGGCGCGACGTTCCGCCGCCGCTGGGGCGACACTTGGGATATCGTGACGGGATTCCCCGTGGCGCTGTCCGATTTCTTCCCGCCGCGTACGCGCTGGAAACAAATCCTGTTGCGCGTGGCCGCCGACGAAATCGAGCGTCAGGAGAAACGCGGCCTTGCACAGTATCACCCCGACTGGCGGCGGTGTGTGCGGCGGTACTTCAATCCCGCGAACTACTACGTAACGGCCGAGGGTGTGACGTTTTACTATCCCATGTACGCACTCGCCCCGGCGGCGGAGGGCGTCCCGTGCTTCCTGTATCCGTGGGACAGTGACCCGCCCCTGAAAAAATTTGGGGAAATTTGAAAAAAGCTCTTGCAAAGCAGAAACATATCCGCTATAATAAAAATGTAGCGTCCGGGGCGTGTTTCGGAACGCCGGACGCTATGGAACAAAATAAGCGGTAGGCCGCGCAGTGTTACCAGCACCGCGCAACCCTATGATGAGTAGGCTAATTACTCAACACAACAGACGATTTATGCCTGAACCGCAGGCGTAGTATACCCGTTTTTCCTGAAATTTACAAGGGGAAATGGGTGTGGAATCGTTGTGTACAGGCTTGTATTTTATCAGGCGGTGTTGAGTTCACGCTCGGCACTGCCTATTTTGTTTCGGCGGGACTTCCCCGTAAGGGTGCGCGCCCCTTGCGGCGTGGAGAACTGTTAGACAGTCGGAGGAAACAGGCATTGGATGTACGTACAGGATTTTGACCGGAAAGGAGGATAAACAACCGATGAAAAAAGCTCTGAAACGCAGTCTGTCTGTAATGTTCGTTGTCGTTCTGCTGGCGTCTATGCTTGCAATTCCGGCTTCGGCTAAAACGTGCTATTATACTAAGCCGCCGGTCTCTACGACATCCTATATTACGACGTACACGCTGAAAAACAATGGCAAAAGCGTTCCCGCTTATAAGGATTCAGCTCTCACACAGCGAGACGGCAAGCATTGTCTTACGCAGGATAACGACTCATGCGAAATTCTGGAAATTGGTAAGACTTCTGTGAGAGTTCGTTACCGTTTGTCAGCCGGTGGTACGTATACAGCGTGGTTTCCTGCAAATGTGTTTGTAAACAATAGCCAGACGCTTAATTCATGCTATCGGAATATGCCGCTTCTTATGGACGAAACTTATACAGTATATAAGCGTCCGGGTAGCGGTAAGATGGGAGAAATTTACGGCGGAGACGAATACTATTGGATTTGGGTATTGGATGGGACGCAAAGCGGGAACTACGTTCAAGTGATTTATCGCGTTACCGTCGGTTCTGCGCGCGGCACTTACAAAATGGGATGGATGCGGCAGGATAATCTCAGGGAAAACGGATGGTAATTACCAGAACGGTTTATTTTCCGTGTGCCTTAGACTATACTGACAGCAAGCGCGGCCTCCGGAAACGGGGGCCGCGCCTTTTATTACTTCACGGTGTCGAGGAAGCGCAGGAAGGCGGCCTTTCCGGCCTCGTCGCGGCGGTATACTCCCGCGTGTTCGAGTACCTTCGCGAATACGATACCCGTCTCTTTGCGTACAATCTCCGTGGCGTTCTCCGGCGTGAACGCGTACTTCTGACGGAATCCGTCGGCCCAGTCGGCGTGCTTGGCGGTACGCTCGTCGGCGCGTAAGTCGCCGCCGTTCACGAGGCAGTCCGCCACCGCCGAAAGTTCGTCTTTCAGCCGCGCCGGGAGTACCGCAAGCCCCATGACTTCTATCAGGCCGATATTCTCCTTTTTGATGTGGTGCAGTTCGGCGTGGGGGTGGTACAGCCCTAACGGGTGTTCCGGCGTCGTCAGGTTGTTGCGGAGTACGAGGTCGAGTTCGTAGTCGCTCCCGCGCCGCCGCGCAATGGGCGTAATCGTATTGTGCGGCTCGCCGTCGGTCTCGGCGTAAATCACGGAGTCGGGGTCGGAGTAGGCGCGCCACGCCGTCAGGATGGTGTCGGCCAGTGCAATCAGGCGTTCGGCGTCAGCGCAGGTCAGGCGTACCACCGACATCGGCCATTTGACGATACCCGCTTTCACGTCCCCGTAGCCCGGGAACGTGTACGGGGTCTCGACGGGCGCGCGCTCCATAGCGAACGTATACCGCCCGCCTTGGAAATGGTCGTGGGCGAGAATCGAACCGCCGACAATCGGCAAATCGGCGTTGGAGCCTACGAAGTAGTGCGGGAACTGCCGCACGAAGTCCAACAGCTTCCCGAAACAGGCCCGGTCAATCTTCATCGGGACGTGTTGCCGGTTCAGACAGATACAGTGTTCGTTGTAGTAGACGTAGGGCGAATACTGTAGAAACCACTGCGCGCCGTGGATGGTGATGGGAATCAGGCGGTGATTCTGCCGGGCGGGGTGATTGAGGCGTCCGGCGTAGCCCTCGTTCTCGGCGCAGAGCAGACAGCGCGGGTAGTTCGACGCCGGGAGATTCCGCGCGGCGGCAATCGCTTTCGGGTCCTTCTCCGGCTTTGACAGGTTAATCGTAATATCAAGGTCTCCGTACTCCGTCGGCGCTTTCCACTGTATATCTTTCGCGATACGGTCGCGGCGGATATAGTTGGTGTCCTGACTGAAACGGTAATACCAGTCGGTGGCGGCCTTGGGCGACTGCCTGTAAAGCCCCTTGAACTGCGCAATCACTTGCGCGGGGCGCGGCGTCAGACGGCCCATGATTTCCGTATCGAGCAAGTCGCGGTAGTCGGCGGAGTTGCCTTTCAGTACGCCCCTGCTGTAAGCGTCGTCGAGGAGCTTGTCGAGGACGCCCGCCAACGCGTCGGCCTTGGGGCGTCCGGCGCTGTCCGACGGCAAAGCGGGTATCGGTTCGGGATTCTCCGGGGGCGCGGCGGCGTCGAGTTTCAGCGCGTCCAGAATCGTATTGAACGCCCAGACGCGCTCGCTTTCTTCAATCAGCCCCGTTTGCAGGGCGTAGGAAATCAGTTGCGAAACAGCCTCGTACATAGTAACACCTCAGTTATAGCCGTTGGGGTGGCTCTTGTGCCACTTCCACGCCGAGGACACAATCAACTCCAAATCGGCGCGGGTGGGGTTCCAGCCGAGTACGGATTTGGCCTTGTCGGAGGAGGCGACGAGTTGCGCGGGGTCTCCGGCGCGGCGCGGCACGATTTCCGCCGGAATGGGGTGGCCCGTGACTTTGCGCGCCACGTCAATCACTTCCTGCACTGTAAAGCCGATTCCGTTGCCGAGGTTGAATACGTCGCTCTTGCCGCCCTTAATCAGGTAATCCATCGCTAAAATATGCGCGTCGGCGAGGTCGCAGACGTGGATATAGTCGCGGACACAGGTACCGTCGCGGGTGGGGTAGTCGTCGCCGTAGACGGAGATTTTGTCGCGCTTGCCGTTGGGGACTTGCAGAATCAGGGGAATCAGGTGTGTTTCGGGGTTATGGGCCTCCCCGATTTCCCCGGACGGGTGCGCGCCGCAGGCGTTGAAATAGCGCAGGGCGACGTAGCGCAGGCCGTGCGCGACGCCAGTCCAGTACATTTCCTTCTCCATAGCGAGTTTCGTTTCGCCGTAGCAGTTCGTGGGGGAGGTCTTGTCGGTCTCCATAATCGGCACGCGCTCGGGTTCTCCGTAGGTGGCCGCAGTCGACGAGAACACAATCTTGTCGACGCCGTGCTCAACCATCGACTTCAGCAGGGAAGTCGCGCCGCCGACGTTGTTGTCGTAGTATTTGAGCGGGTTCGTCATGGACTCCCCGACCAGAGAGCAGGCCGCGAAATGAATGACGCCTTCAATCTGTTCCTTCTCGAAAATCGCGTCGACATCTTCCTTATTGCGAATGTCGACCTGATAGAAGCGCGCCTCGGGGCGTACCGCCGCGCGGAAGCCGGTCAGCAGGTTGTCGACGACGACCACGTCGCGTCCGGCGTCGACGAGCGCCGAAACCGCGTGGGAGCCGATATAGCCCGCCCCGCCCAGTACAAGAATCGCCATAATGAAAACTCCTTTCCCGATTGCCCTTAACAAATTACCCGGATTCCCAGCTATTGCGGACACCGGGCACCGCAAAGCGTTTTATACGGTTGCTTACTCCGCCACGAGACAGCCGCCCTCGGGGCGAATCCGCGTGACGTGACAGCGGCCCTCCCCGCACAGCGCCTCCATGCCTGTACGGAAGGCGTCCAGCTTTTCCAGCGGCACAAAGGCCTGTATGGTACCCGCGAAGCCGCCGCCGTGTACGCGAATGGCCCCGGAGCCGTCGAGGAGTTCGCGCCCGCGCGCGAGCGTCAACGGAATCGCCTGTTGGGCCGGGTTCGACGGAGACCACGCGTTTTGCAACGCGAGTTCGGACGACAGCCCCGACGCGTTGACGAGCGACAGGAAGCGCGTAAAGTCGCCGTCGTCGAGGGCGTCGGCCTCCGCAATGGCGCGGCGGTCGTCGTCGTAGTAGTGCAGGGCGCGGAGTACGGCGCGGTCGCCGCACTTCTCCCGGACTGCCGGAATCGCGGCGCGGAAGTCGGCCTCGTGTACGTCGCGCAGGAATCGCTTCCCGAAATACGCCGCGACGGCGCCCATCTCGTTCGGAATCGCGGCGTAGTCGTCGGTTAAGTCGGCGTGGGAGGACGCCGTGTCGACGATACACAGCGCGTGCCCGGACTTGGCGAAATCGTAGTGGACTTTCCGCACGACGGGCGACGCCGGGTCATGGAAGTCGATGGCGATACAGCCGCCGACGGACGCGCCCATCTGGTCCATGAGGCCGCAGGGCTTGCCGAAGTAGACGTTCTCGGCGTACTGCCCGATTTTCGCGATTTCCACGGCGTCGAGCTTGCCGTCGCAGAAGAAATGGTTGATGATGTTGCCGATGAGGGCCTCGTAGGCGGCGGAGGAGGACAACCCGGAGCCGGAGAGTACGTTAGAAGTCACAAAGGCGTTGAAGCCCTTGACCTCGTAGCCCAATTCCCGGATTTTCGCCGCGACGCCCCGCACGAGCGCGGCGGAAGTGCCCTTCTCGTTTTCGACGGGTTGCAAGTCGCCCAAGTCGACGAGCAGAGCCGGGTAGCCCTCCGAAAAGACGTGAATCACGTTCTTTTCGTTCGGCCCGGCGCAGGCGAGCATGTCCATGTCGACGCTCCCGCAGAGGACGTGCCCGTGCTGGTGGTCGGTGTGGTTGCCGCCGATTTCCGTCCGGCCCGGGCCGCTGAACAGCGCCGCGCCCTGTTGCGGCTCGAAATACGTCTGGAACAGCTCCATCAGACGCGTTGCCCGTTCGCGCGCGGCGTCGGGGTCGCCGTAGAGGCCCCCGAGCGCCCCGTCGAACTCGCCGTTTTGCAGGTCTTGGAACAGGGTTTCACAGGAACGCATAACATCACCTCAAGTTATGGCATTTCCGATAGTTTACTATATTTGCCACGCGGTTTCAAGCTCCTTTTGTGAAATGTTACTATACCGTATGTGTAGAATCGCGGCGGCGGACTGCCTCCGTTGCCACGCGTGAACGGGGTGCCCCTCCGCGCCCCGCACGGCGGGCCTTGCCAACGGAAGAGGGGGCGGTTTTACGGATTTCCCGGGGCATTCCGGCGCTCGCGCCGTACAAAATAACGATTGCAGTCAGCGGGAAAGTAGGGTATACTATACCTTGAAGTCTGCGTTGAAAGGATGATGACAGGTATGACGGGGTTGAACATGAAAGCGTACAATCTTCTCACGCACGCCGAGCGGGAGCGGGAGTACGACGCCTTACATGAACGCTGGACGCGTTTCCGCAACAGCGGCCTCAAATTGAACATGGCGCGGGGCAAGCCCGGAAAGGAACAGCTCGACGTAGTCAGCGGGATTTTCTTCCGCATGCTGGAGCATGACGAGTACCTGTCCGACGGGGAGGACGTGCGCAACTACGGCGAACTGGCCGGACTGCCCGCCGCGCGCCGCCTCTTTGCCGATATCCTCGACTGCAAGCCCGAGCAGGTCTTTGTCGGCGGCAACGCTAGCTTGCAACTCATGTACGACACCATCTCCAAGGGCTACACCCACGGACTGTTGAACAGTTCCGGCCCGTGGTTCAAGGAGGGCATGCTCCGCTGGCTCTGCCCGGTGCCCGGCTACGACCGCCATTTCCGGATTACCGAGGACTTCGGCTTCGAGATGATTGCCGTGCCCATGACGCGCAACGGCCCCGATATGGATTTCGTGGAATCGGCGGTCAGGAACCCCAGCGTAAAAGGGATGTGGTGCGTGCCGAAATACTCCAACCCGCAGGGCATTATCTACTCCGAGGAAACCATACACCGCCTTGCGTCGATGAAGACCGCCGCGCCCGACTTCCTCCTCATGTGGGACAACGCCTACGTCGTGCATGAAATCGAGGGCGAGTACGTGCCGTTCCCGGACATGATTTCCATCTGTGCCGAACACGGCAACCCCGAGCGCGTCATCGAATTTGCCTCCACGTCGAAAATTACGCTCCCCGGCGCGGGCGTGTCGTGTTTCGCCTGTTCGGAGCGGAATATGACGTACCTGAAGCGCCTGCTGTCCGTACAGGCCATCAGCTTCGATAAAGTCAATCAACAGCGCCACGTACTTTACTTACGGAGTAAGGCGCGGACGCTTGACCTGATGAAGGAACACGCCGCTATCCTCCGCCCGAAATTCCGCTGTGTGGAGGAGACGCTCGAACGCGAACTCGGGCGGCTGGATATCGCGACGTGGAACCACCCGAAAGGCGGCTACTTCATCTCGCTTGACGCCATGCCCGGGACGGCGCGCCGCGCCCTGCACCTTTGCCATCAGGCCGGAGTAACCATGACCGCCGCCGGGGCCACGTACCCCTACGGCCTCGACCCCCTCGACAGCAACATCAGAATCGCGCCCTCATATCCTCCAATCGGAGAACTGCGCAAGGCGGCGGAAGTCCTGTGCGTGTGCCTGAAAATGGCCGCCCTCGAAAAGCTCGACATGTGAGCGGCGCCCCGCGGCGGCGGAGAGAAACCGAAAATCGTTGGAAAGATGGGAATAACATGCAAGAACTCGAAAAGCAGTTTCACATTCACTGTAAGCCCGGCGACGTGGGCCGCTACTGTGTCCTGCCCGGAGACCCCGGACGCGTGCCCGCTATCGCGGCGCTGTTCGACGACGCGAAGGAAGTCGCGTACAACCGGGAGTTCCGCGTGTGGACAGGTTATCTTCTCGGCGAGAAGGTCACGGCGTGTTCGACGGGAATCGGCGGGCCCTCGGCGGCGATTGCCATGGAGGAGCTTCACAAGTGCGGCGCGGATACCTTCCTGAGAACCGGAACCTGCGGCGGTATCGACTTGGGCGTACAGTCCGGCGACATCGTAGTCGCGACGGGGGCCGTGCGCTACGAGCACACAAGTCTGGAGTACGCGCCGCCGGAGTTCCCCGCCGTGGGGAACCTCGACGCCGTAAACGCCCTCGTCGACGCCGCCAGAGGCCTCGGTTTACCCGTGCATGCCGGGGTCGTGCAGAGCAAGGACAGCTTCTACGGACAGCACAGCCCCGACGCCTCGCCCGTCAGCTACGAATTACGTGAAAAGTGGGAGGCGTGGAAGCGCCTCGGCGTCAAGGCCAGCGAGATGGAGACCGCCGCGCTGTACGTCGTGGCCGCCGCGCTGGGCGTGCGCTGCGGGGCCTGCTTCCACGTCATTTGGAATCAGGAGCGCGAGAGCGCCGGACTTGACCAGAAGATGAGTACCGACACTTCCGCCGCCGTGCGGGTGGCCGTCGAGGCCTTGAAACGTCTGATTGTCCGCGACAGGGAGGGCCGATTATGAAAAAGCGAATCCTTGCGATTGCCTTTGTACTGTGTACATGTCTGAACTTTGCGCCGGGTGTCCGGGCGCTGGAAGGCGAGGCCCGCCGCGCCGCCGATACGCTTATCACCCTCGGCCTGCTCGAGGAGGCCGACTACGATTTGTCGGCGCCCGTAGACCGTATGACCGCCGTCCGCACATTGGTCAAACTCTCCGGCGGCGCGGGCGACGCGGACGCGGGGAGCGCGCGCTTCCGCGACGTGCCCAAGGACGCCGCCGCGCCGATTGGCTACGCCGTGGGCCGCGGCTGGGTGGCGGGCGTGTCGGAGACGGAGTTCGGCCCCGCGCAAAACGTCATGGCCAACGACTGGTTCTCCATGCTCCTGCGCATGCTCGGACGCGACGGCGTGGAGCCCTCGGACGCGGCGCTGTACGCGCGGCGCGTCGGGCTGTCGACCCGCGCCTATACGGGACTGCTCACGTTCGGCGACCTGTGCGAATCCGTGCGGGATACGCTGCTGTTCGCCTACCCCGACGGGCAAAGCGTCGTAGACCGCCTGACGGCGCGGGGAATCTGTACGGCGCCGGCGGTCAACGCGCTGGGCCTGAAGAATCCGGAATTGACCGCGCGGCAGGTCTCCGACCGCCACATGTCCGCGGTGTTCAGTCTGGTGCTCTACGACGCCGAGGACAGCCTCGAAGGAGAAGACGCGTTCGCCGACGCCAGCGGATTCTTTATCAGCCCCGACGGAATCGCCGTCACGAATTACCACTCCATTGACGGCGCGCGGCGGGCCGTCGCGACGCTCGTCACCGGGGAATCCTGTTTCGTGTCGCGGGTGCTCTGGTACGACACCGGCATGGACTTGGCCGTCATCCGCGTGTCGCGCACCACGCTGGACAACCGCGAGATTCCGCGCTTTGCCACGCTCGAACTCGTGGGCACTAGGGACTTGCGCCCCGGCGATATCGCCTACACGCTCAGTAACCCGCTCGGGCTCGGACTGGCGGTCAGCGCGGGCGTCGTCAGCGCGACGGCGCGGGAAGTCGAACGCTACACGCTCCCGTGCGTCATGAATACCGCCGACATTTCCCAAGGCAGTTCGGGCGGGGCGCTGCTGAACGTGTTCGGACACGTCGTCGGCGTGACTTCCGGCGCGTACAGAATCGGGAACAGCATGTATTTGGCGGTGCCCGTGGACATCATCAAAACGCTCGACCTCGGCGGCGAAGGCGAAACGCTCACGGAAGTCGCCGACCGGGAGGAACAAACGCGCAGGGAGGCCGAAGGGGAGTTGGAAGAGCCGGAGAACGTCGGGCAGGATTGACGCGCGACGTTCCAAAAATTGCGTGACATACGCCCCAATATTTGCTATAATAACGAGTTGAGAACCGCCGGAACGTCGGCGAATGACTACTCGCGGGAGGAAATACCATGTACGAAACTATCCGTTACGAGAAAAGCGAGGGAATCGGGGTTGTGACCATCAGCCGCCCGAAGGCCCTGAACGCGCTCAATGCCGCCGTCGTCGGCGAACTCGAACAGGTGCTGACCGAAATCGAACAGGACGCCGAACTCCGCGCGCTGATTATCACGGGCGAAGGGCGCTCGTTCGTCGCGGGCGCGGACATCGGCGAACAGTGCCCGATGGACATCGCGCAGGGCCGCAAGTGGGGACAGCGCGGAAGCGCCGTCATGCGGCGTATCGAGAAGCTGGAAATCCCCACGATTGCGGCGGTCAACGGGTTCGCCCTCGGCGGCGGGTGCGAACTGGCCATGTCGTGCGACATCATCCTCGCGGCGCTCCCGAACGCCGACGGCAAGGGCGGCGCGAAGTTCGGACAGCCGGAAGTCGGCCTCGGAATCACGCCGGGCTTTTCGGGCACACAGCGCCTGCCGCGCCGGGTGGGGGCGTCGAAGGCCAAGGAGCTGATTTTCTCCGGCAAGATGATTGGCCCCGAGGAGGCTATGCGAATCGGCCTTGTCAACGCCGTCTACGCCCCCGAGGAACTCATGCCCGGCGCAATGGACATGGCGAAGTCGTTCGCGGCGAACGCCCCGATTGCCGTCAAGTACAGCAAGGCCTGTATCGACCGGGGCATGCAGATGGACATCGACGACGGAATCGCGCTGGAAAACGAGCTGTTTGCCATGTGTTTCGCGACCGAGGACCAGAAGGAAGGCATGGGCGCGTTTTTGGAGAAGCGCAAGGAAAAGCACTTTAAGAACCGCTGAGCGGACGTTTTGCCCGTGTAAAACCGCATAGGTCGTAATAAAACGGCGCGTCGGATTCCCGGCGCGCCGTTTTTAGTTTGCCTCATTTGATGACCGGCTCCAAATTCTCAAACAGCGGGTCGTCGAAAAATTCCCGGACGCTGATATTCAAACCGTCACAGAGTTTTTGAATGGAGACAACGCCGGGATTTTGACTTTTCTCGTTGAGCATACTGTAAATTGTGGACGGAGGCATGCCGCACCGATTCGCCAGCGCGTTTACCGCCATATCCCGCTCTCCGCAAAGTACCTGTATGCGCTGGGAAACCGCCTCTTTGGCCGTCATAGCACCACCGTCCATAAATCGCTTTTCCATAGTTTAGGCAAATTTGCGATTTATCGTGTGGGATATATCCAAAATCAAAATTCTGTGCTATAATATGGGATATATCGCAATCCAAGGTAGGGCGGTACACTATGAAATCATGCTTCTTTATCGGGCACCGCGACGCGCCGGATTCCCTGACGGGCCAACTGGACGAGGCTATAGAACGGCATATTGCGGAGTTCGGCGTGCGCTCGTTCGCGGTCGGCAACTACGGAAAGTTCGACCGGATGAGCCAGCGGGCGCTCCTACGCGCAAAAAAACGCCACCCGGACATTTTCATCCAGATGGCGATTCCCTATCACCCCGCGCTCGTCCGCGTGGGACTGCCGGAAGGATTTGACGGCGTTTATTTCCCGGAAGGACAGGAAACCGTTCCGCGTCGGGCCGCGATTCCGCGCCTGAACCGGGCGCTTGTCAACGAATCCGACTTCCTGATAGCCTACGTCCGGTTCGTTTCGGGCGGCGCTTACAGGGTACTGGAATACGCCGAAAGACGCGAAAAGCGCGGACTGCTCCGCGTCACGCTGTTGCGGGAATAAAGCCGCCGGGGCCTGTACGGTTCCGGCGGCTTTCGGTTTACGCGAAATGTTTCGCGGTTTCGAGGGCAAGTCTCATCATGTCATGGAAGGATTCCTGACGCTCCGCCGCCGGGAGGGCTTCCCCGGTGAAAATGTGGTCGGATACGGTCAGAATCGCGAGGGCCTGTTTGTGGAGGGCCTGCGCCGTCCAGTAAAGTCCGGCGCTCTCCATCTCCACGCCCATGATATCGAATCTGCGGCAGGCCTGATGTACGGCGTCGCTGTCGCCGTAGAAGACATCGGAGCAAAAGACCTGTCCGACCTGTACGGGGAGGCCGAGTTCCTTTGCGGTCTCCGCCGCCTTACTCAGCAACGCCCACGACGCCGCCGGGGTAAACTGTCCCGGGAAACGGTACTGCGCGGCGAAATTGGAATCGGTGGAGGCGGCGAGGGCGAGAATCACGTCGCGCAAATGGGTATTTTCGCCGACGCCGCCCGCCGAGCCAATGCGGATAATGGATTCCACGCCGTAGAAGGAATACAGCTCGTAGGCGTAGAGGCTGACGGACGGAATGCCCATGCCGTGGCCCATGACGGAAATACGCTGTCCCTGATACGTCCCGGTGAAGCCGAGCATATTCCGCACGCGGTTGAAGCACACCGGGTTTTCGAGGTAGTGTTCGGCGATGTACTGCGCGCGGAGGGGGTCGCCGGGCATGAGTACGACTTTGGCGATGTCGCCGACCTTGGCCTCGTTATGCGGAGTGGGTACTGACATGAAAACCGCTTCCTTTCTCAGACGTGTACAATATAGTCTTTTTTCCGCGCCTTGGGCGCGGGGAGTTCGGACGCCGGGTAGCCCAGCGCGCAAATCGCGACGCCGCGGCAGTTCGCCGGGAGATTCCACTTTGCAAGCATAGCCTTTCCGTCGGCGCGGTCGAAGTATTCGATAGCGCGGTTAATCCAGCACGAGCCCGCCCCGACCGCGTGCGCCGCCAGCATGAGATTCCCCATGACCAGCGAGCCGTCCTGTAACCAGTTGGGGGTGTCGCCGTCGGCGAGTACGACCACGATGTCGGGCGCGCCGTAGAAGGGGTCGATTTCCGGGCGGCCCCAGATTTCCGCGTTGGCCTTGCGGAGCGCTTCCACGTCGCCGGGGTCGTCCACGACGACAATTAACGCGCTCTGTCCGTTTTTCGCGGAGGCGGCCCAAGTCCCGGCGTCGAGAATCGCTTGCAAATCCCGCGCGCTCAGGTGTTCGGGCCGGAACTTCCGCACGCTCCGCCGCTCCCGGATTGCCCGTAAGACCTCGTTTTCATTCGCCATACAAGTATCTCCCCTTTCCTGTACGCGACAGTTTACACAATTTCGGGCGTCCTGTCAATGGCATGCGCGGAATTTGCCCCGCCGCGCCCCAAAGCGCCTTGCGTTCGCCGCGGAAACTTGCTATACTGGAAGAATCCTAAAGAAAGCGGGGTCTCTTAACTATGAAGCGCAGTCAGATTAACGCCGCCCTCCGGGAGATGGAGCGCATGATTCGGGACTACCGGATATCCCTCCCGCCGTTCTGCCACTTCACCCCCGAACAGTGGAAGACCGTCGGGCACGACTACGACGAAGTGCGGGAGTGCATGCTCGGCTGGGACATCACCGACTACGGCCTCGGCAAATTCGACGAGGTGGGCTTCTCGCTGATTACCATCCGCAACGGCAACCGCGCCATGCCGGAGAAGTACCCGAAGGTCTACGCCGAAAAGCTCCTCTACCTGAAAGAGGGGCAGTATTCGCCGAACCACTTCCACTGGTACAAGACGGAGGATATTATTAACCGCGGCGGCGGGAACGTGCTCATTCGCGTCTACAACTCCCTCCCCGACGAGGCCATCGACTACGAATCGGACGTGGCCGTACACACCGACGGGCGCGCGTACACCGTCCCGGCGGGGGCGCAAGTCCGCCTGACGCCCGGGGAGAGCATCCACATTTACCAGCGCCTCTACCACGACTTCACCGTCGAGCCGGGCACGGGGCCCGTACTGCTGGGCGAAGTCAGCCAGTGCAACGACGACAACAAGGACAACCGTTTCAACCCGCCCGTCGGACGCTTCCCCACGATTGAGGAGGACGAGCCGCCCTACCGCCTCTTGTGCGGGGAGTACCCGCCGGCCCCGTGAAAAAGTTCGACAATTTCGTCTCGAACCTCGCGGTACTGGAGCGGGCACAGGCGGAGGATTTGGAGAACGAGTTCATTATCAGCGGCGTCATCGACAAATTCTACGTACAGTTTGAACTCGGCTGGAAGGTGCTCGAAGAGCTGTTGAAGTACGAGGGGCGCGCGGAATCGAACTCCGGCTCCCCGCGCGAGATTATCAAGGCCGCCTATACGGTCTACGACTTCGTAGACGAAAGTATGTGGCTGTCCATGCTCCGGGAGCGCAATAACACCACGCATCTTTATGACGCCGGGGCGGCGCGGGAACTGGTGGAGCATATCCTGCGGGACTATATTCCGGCGTTCGCGGCCATGCGCGCGGGGATTGTGTCGCGTTACGGCGAATCCCCGCCGGGGCCTGACGCGCGAGAGTAGAAAAATCTGCCGGGAGTGTTGCAATTTGCCGCACTTTCCGGTATACTGTACACAGCCGCGGTCTCCGCACAGGCCGCGGCTGAATCATGATTTCGTCAGGAGAACCGAAACTATGAGTGCAATACAGGATATGGAAGTCCGTATCAACGCTTCCATGGAAAGTCTCATCCGCTTCGACCCCAACGTCCGCGAGTACGAGATAGAGGTACCGCCCGATTGCTTCGCGCTGAGGTTCCACCTCGACTACAACCGCGCCTACTATATCAGCATCCGGGCCGACCACGACGCGGGCCGCTACGGCTTCCCCGACCTCGACCCCGCCATGGGCGACTATATCGCCGGAACCGAGGTGCCCTACTACGAATACTACGACGGCTACATTGTCCGCCTCGACAAGCGCCAGCCCTGCTTTGAACAGGACATGCGCATGACCATTCACATCCGGGCCGGCTCCTACGAGCTGGGCGAGGAATCCTACGAAATCCACCTCCTGCGAAAGTCCCTCTGCGAAGTCCGGAAACTCTTCCGCGAGAGCGTCTACGACGATACCGAGTACCAAGTTACCGTCCCCTACGCGCTCTATCTGCCCTCCGACTACGACCCCTCGAAACGCTACCCGATAGTCGTCGCCCTGCACGGCACCGGGGAGCGCGAGGAACCCATAGAGGCCATTCTTGAAAAGATGGCAATGGCCACGGCGTGGGCCGAGGATTCCGAGCGCGGACACAACCAGTGTCTCGTACTCGTCCCGCAGTGCCGCATTCACTACAACCAAGAGGACAACTGGACTTCCCTCGTACAGTTCATCAACGGGCATTCCAATTCCCCCTTCTGGCCCTTCCCGCAACTGAAAGCCGTCTGGAACCTGCTCCGGAAGTTAGTCGAACAGTACAGCGTGGACGAGCGCCGCATATACCTGACGGGCGTCTCGTCGGGGGGCTTCGCGGTGTACGTGCTGGCCATGGAGCACCCGAACGCCTTCGCCGGACTGATTCCTGTCAGTTGCGCGGCCAACCCCGACAAAATCAACCTCTTAAAGGGTATCCCCATGTGGATTTTCCACTCCGACGACGACCCGATTATTGTCCCGTCGTGGACGCTCGACCCGTGCCTCGCGGCGATGGACAACGCCGGAGTGAAGTACAAGTTGACGCGCTACCCCGCCGGAATGATTTTCTGGCAGTCCGGACACTTCGCGTGGGAGGTCTGCTACCACAATCAGGAGATGCGCGACTGGCTTTTCTCACAGGCCATTTAATTCCGTACCTTTCCGCCCGCGGGCGGTAAGCAGTCCCTTTACGAAAACTTGTGCGGAGACGGGAGGATTTATGGAAAAGGAACTCTACCCCCTGAACGTGGGCCAAATGCTGCAATACCTTCCCATCAAGGAGACCGGGACACAGCGCTGTTGCAACATCAGCGTGTTTTGCGGCCTCCAGTCCCCGATTGACTTCGGACTGCTCAAACACGCCGTGCAGGACGAGTTCGCGCGCGCAGACTGCCTGCGCCTGCGCTTCACCGCGCCCGACGAGAACGGCGACGTGATGCAGTACGTGGTAGACCGCGACGACCGCGACGTGCCCATGCTCGACCTGTCGGGCATGACCATGTCCGAGGCCGACGCGTACTTGCAAAGCAAGACCTACGAGGAGTTCAACGCCCCCGACATCCCCATGGCCGAGTTTACTATGGTCAAAATGCCCGAGGGCTACAACGGCCTCTATATCCACATCGACCACCGCCTGACCGATTCGACGGCCCTGATTGTCACCGTCAACGACATCATGGAAATCTACTGCCACTACCGTTTCGGGAGCGCGTACCCCGCGCCGCTGGCCTCGTTCATCGAGGTGCTCAAGAAGGACCTCGAAAAGGCCAGCAATCCGAAACGGCAGGCCAAGGACGAGAAATTCTGGCGGGACATGCTCACCGAGCACGGCGAGCCGATTTACTCCGACATCCAAGGCCCGGGCGTACTGCGCGCGAGCCGGAAGGCCCACGGCGACCGTACTTTGTGCGCGGCGGACGTGGAGAAGAAAGACCGCTCCGTGGGAATCGCCGACTTCCACCTCGAACCCGAGGCCACGCAGAATCTGGTTGACTTCTGCCTCAACCACAATATTTCCATGACGAACCTGATACTGCTGGCCATGCGGACGTACCTTTCCAAGATGAACGGCGGACAGCAGGACATTACAATCCGGAATTTCGTCTCCCGGCGCTCGACGCGCGAGGAGTGGACTTGCGGCGGGAGCCGGACACTTTCCTACCCGTGCCGGACGATTATCACCCCCGACACCGAGTTTCTCGACGCCGCCTACAAAGTACAGGACGTGCAGAACCGGGTGTACCTCCACAGCAACTACGACCCCATGAAGGTCAAGGCGATGTTGAAGGAACTCTACCCCACGCCCGACGACACCGAGTATATCAGCATGTCGCTGACGTACCAGCCCATGCCCGTGCGCATGCAGAACGAGCACCTGAAGGGAATCAGAGTGCGGAGCGTGTGGTACCCGAACGGCGCGGCGACCAAGAAAATTTACCTGACGGTCACGCACAGCACCAACGACGGCGGCATGATTTTCGACTTCCACTATCAGAAGGCGTCGCTGACGTACCACGATATGGAACTGCTCTATTACTACCTCATGAAGATTATCTACAAGGGAATCGCCGAACCCGACATGACCATCGGCGAGATTATCACCTATATCTAAGGAATAGCCCTCCCGCGCGGGAGGGCGTGTAGAAAAAAGGAGGAGCCATCATGGACGAACAGAGGAGCAAGGAATTTCTGGGCCTTGTGTCGCAATACTGCGAACTGCCCGAGAACGACATCAAGCCCGAAATGCGCTTCCGGGAGGATTTGGGATTCAATTCCCTGAACTTCATGGCGTTTCTGGGCGACATCGAGGACACGTTCGACGTGGAGCTTGACGAACAGAAGGCCGTCACGCTGACGACCGTCGCGCAGGCGCTGGAGTATCTGGAGGAACTCACGGCGGAGGAGTAACGCCCGACCGGAAGGAGTAACGCTATGTCCGAACTGCGATTGATTCCCGAAATCATCCGGTACAGCGCGGCGGAGTACGCCGATTTGCCTGCGGTGCGCTGGGCCGTGCGCAAGGCCAACGAGGAGCGTACCTACGCGCGGCTCGATTCCGACCGGAAGAAAGTCTGTAACGCCGTGGCGGCGCGGGGCTTTACGGGCGCGCATATCGCGCTGATTGGCGCGAGTTCGTACCCGTGGATTGCGTCCTATCTGGGGCTTGTCAGCGGCAAGTGTACGGCGGTACCCCTTGACGCCGCCCTCCCCGCCGGGGAACTCGTCGACCTGCTCAACCGTTCCGATTCTCAGGCGCTGTTCCTCAGTCCCAAGCTCGACGCCCTGATTCCCGCCGTCCGGGAGTCGTGCCCCAACGTGCGCCTGATTGTACTGCTCACCGAAGACCGCACCGACGCCCCCGCGCCCGATACGGTCACGTTCGGCGACCTTATCGCGGACGCCCCCGATACCGACCCCGCCGGGTACCCCGCCGAGGACGACGTGTGTACGATTATCTACACGTCCGGCACGACCGGCAAAAGTAAGGGCGTCATGCTCACACAGCGCAACCTCTACGACAACATGAAAAACGTGTACGTCACGGTCAAGCCGGGTACCGTCATGTTAAGCGTACTGCCCATTCACCACGCCTACTGCCTCGTCATGGACTGGCTGATGGGCTTCAACAAGGGCGCGACGCTCTGCATTAACGATTCGCTGTTGCACATGATTCGCAATATTGGCCGCTTCCGGCCCGATATTATGCTCATGGTGCCGCTGATGATTGAGACCCTCTGCAAGCGCCTGCAGGCCGCCGAAAAAGAAGGCCCCGACGCCGTGCGGGCGATTACGGGCCCGAACCTGCGGCGGGTGTACGCCGGGGGCGCGCACCTCGACCCGTACTATATCGGCGCTATGGAGAAGTACGGCATAGAGGTCTACGAGGGCTACGGGATGTCGGAGTGTTCGCCGACCATCAGTTCCAACAACGAACGGGGCAACAAGCCCGGCTCCGTGGGGCGTCCGCTGGACAACGCGGAAGTGCGTTTCGTCGACGGCGAGTTGCAGGTACGCGGCTCGTCGGTCATGAAGGGCTACTACAAAATGCCCGCCGAGACCGCCGAGACCCTCAAGGACGGCTGGCTGCATACCGGAGACTTGGGACATCTGGACGAGGACGGCTTCCTGTTCATTACGGGACGGCTGAAGAATCTGATTATCCTGTCGAACGGGGAGAACGTGTCGCCGGAGGAAGTAGAGGGGAATTTCGCGCTGGAACCGCTGGTCGGGGAAATCGTCGTCACGGGCGAGAGCAACGGCCTGACGGCGCGGATTTTCCCGAACCCGGACTACGTGGAGCAGAACGGCCTCGACGCCGACGCCGTACAGGCCGCGCTACAGGCCCTCATCGACGCCTACAACCGCAGACAGCCGACGTACCGGGCGATTACGAAACTGGTCGTGCGGAAGTACCCGTTCCTCAAGAGCGCGACGCGCAAGATTAAGCGTCCGCTTGCGGAAGTCGACGCCCCCGCCGAGGCGTAACAGGACGCCCCGCCGCGCGAATGTCACAACCATACTGCCGTCTGCCTTCACGACAGACGGCGCTTTTCCGTTACGGTGAAATAATGGAAAGTTTACAAATCGCCGTCTGCGAGGACAACCCCGGCGAGTATCAGGAATTGCTTTCGATTCTGGAATGTGCCGGAATCCCCGTCTCGTGCGAGCGCTTCGCCGACGGCGCCGACTTCCTCAACGGCTTTTTCCCCGGCAAGTACGACCTTGTCCTGCTGGACGGCCTCGGCGGCGTCGACGCGGCCTCCCGCCTCCAAGAGCAGGATTCCGCGACGCCTGTCGCGTTCATCACGTCGAGCTTAGACCACGCGATGGACGGCTTCGCGCGGTACCTGCGCAAGCCCCTGCGGGCCGTGGAAGTCGAGGAAGTCTTACGCTTCGCCCTGCGCGAGAAAGCGAATGAGGCGGGAGTATCCCTGCCGACGGGGCGCGTATCCTTCCGGCAAATCCGCTACGTAGAGCAGTCGAACCACGATTTAATCTTCCACCTCACGGGGGGCCGGGAGGCCCGCGCCCGCGAACGCCTTGACCGTATCGAGGGACAGTTCCCCGCGCCGCCGTTCTTCCGGACGCATAAGAGCTACCTTGTGAACCTCTACTACGTGCGCCGCTTAGACCGCGACCTGAACGCCTTCGAGATGAACGGGGGCGGCACGGCGCACATCCGGCGGAGTTCCGTCCGGGAGGCCGCAAAGGCTTTGCGGAGCGTCACCCGCGAGGCCTGACGCTTCCGCTCCGCGCGGCGACAAAATGTTCCGTTCCAGCGTCTCGCCGACGCGACTTCCGCGATATTTTTACTCAATCCGACAGGGAACGGTTGACACGGCTGGAAATTCATGATAGGATAAAATTCAACGTCTCGCCCCGCGGAGACGAACACAACGGACAGAAAGTCTGCTGACACAAGGAGAAACAACAATGTTGAAGAACATGAAAATCAGCCGCCGGATGATTCTATCCTACATGGTAGTCACGCTCTTCCTTGCAATTCCCGTATTCGTCTCGCTGGGGATGCTCTCCAAGGTGGGCGACGCCCTGCAGGAGTTCTACACCACCTCCTACCAGACTGTGCAGAACTCGTGGAAGGGAAAGCGCTCTCTGGCCGCGCTGCGCGGCGATTTGCTCCAAGCCGCCCTCGACACCGACCCGACCAAGACCAGTTCCTATGTCAGCGAGGCCCGTGTCGAGTTCGACACCCTCAACGAGGCCATCAGCGACATGGAAAACACCTACATGGGCGACAAGTCCAACATCCGGGACCTGAACAACTACGCCAACACCGCCATGCCCATCATTGAACAGCTCTACCTCTACGCCGCGCAGGGCGACGCGGTGCAGAGCTACGCCTACATGCGCGATAACTACCTGCCTGTCTCCGAGAACATGAGAATCCTGTTTGATTCTATGGGGCTGGAGGCCGACAACGCCGCGCAGGAAAAGGTGGACGCCGCCAACCGTCTGGCCTCAACCGCCTACGTCATCGTGGTGATTCTGTTCGTCGTCTCCGCCGGACTGGCCATCGTCCTTTCCATTACCCTCTCCAAGGGCATTACGGGCCCCGCAAGCGAAATGCAGGAAGTCACGCTCGCGGTCTCCCACGGCGACTTTACCTCCCACATCGACTACGAGTCCAAGGACGACCTCGGACAGCTCGCCGACAATATGCGCAATATGACCCAGACGTTTAAGGACATCATCGAGGACATCGAATACCAGCTTTCCGAAATGGGCAAGGGCAATCTGAACGTCCGCTCCCGCGATATCTCCATGTACGTCGGCTCCTTCTCCCGGATTTCCGACGCCATGACCGAACTTTCCAACGCCTTCAAGAACATCATCGAGGATATCGAGTACCAGCTCTCCGAGATGGGCGCGGGCAACCTGAACGTCCGTTCCCGCGACAGCTCCATGTACGTCGGCTCCTTCTCCCGGATTTCCGACGCCACAACCGACCTGTCCAGCGCCCTGAGCGACACTATCGCGAGAATCGACCAGTCCGCCGAACAGGTGAACAACGGCGGCGAGCAGATTTCATCCAGCGCGCAGTCCCTCGCGCAGGGTGCCACACAGCAGGCCGCGTCCGTGGAAGAGCTGGCCAACTCCATTAACGAAATCTCCCGCGCCGTGGAGGAGACCGCCGGACACGCCCAGAGCGCCAAAGAGGACAACTTGCAGTCTCACGAACAGATTGCCGTCTGCTCCACCTACATGACCGACCTTATGACGGCTATGAAGGACATCGAGGCCAAGTCCGCCGAAATCAGCAAGGTTATCAAGACCATCGAGGATATCGCGTTCCAGACGAATATTCTCGCCCTGAATGCCGCCGTAGAGGCCGCCCGCGCCGGCTCCGCCGGCAAGGGATTCGCCGTCGTGGCCGACGAGGTGCGCAATCTCGCCACCAAGTCACAGGAGGCGTCGAAGTCCACCGCCGCCCTGATTGAGGATACCGTCAAGGCCGTCAACGAGGGTACGCGGCTGTCCGTCGAGACCGACGAGGCCTTGAAAGAGGTCGTAGCCCGGGCGCAGAAGGTCATGGACGCCGTGACGCAGATTTCCGCCGCCACCGAGGCCCAGTCCCGCGACGTGAATCAGGTGTCCATCGGTATCGACCAGATTTCCAGCGTGGTGCAGACGAACTCCGCCACCGCGGAGCAGTCCGCCGCCGCGTCCGAGGAGCTGTCCGGACAGGCCAATATGCTGAAAAAGCTGGTGAGCGGCTTCACCCTGCGCCATGAAGGCAGAGGCGACGCCGACCGCCGCGCTTCCGCCGACTCTGCCCACGATTACGACAGACCCGCCCACAGCGGCAAGTATTGATTCCCGCCGCAAAAGCGCCCCGGAGAACCTGCGGGTTCCCCGGGGTTTTCGTGGCCTGTAAGGGTTTTCGCGTTGCCGGATTGATTCCCGCCGCAAAAGCGCCCGGAGAACCTGCGGGTTCCCGGGGCTTTTCGCGTTGTCAGAAGCTCCCGCTTCTGCCGGAGTAGCCGCCGCCGCTGTGGTGCGTACTCCCGCCGTCGCTGTCGCTGTCGCTCTTGACTTTGACGCGCGTCTCGGTGGAGTGCGTGTAGCGGTCGGACTTCGTGCGGATGTTCAGAGTGTGCGGGACAACGTACTCGTTCGCCTTCGTCGCCTCACTGACGGTATCCATTTGCCCTATGAGAACCAGGCCGATGACCACCGTGATGACGGCGGGAATGCCCAGCACAGTCAGCCATTCCACCAGCCCCGGTCCGTCGTCGTAATCGTCGTCGGGGTGCTCGTCGCCGTACTCGCCCCAGCCGAGCGGCTCACCGTTGGCGGCCTCCGATAACAGGTATTCGCTCCACTCCATGTACTGCTGGAATCCACCGTACCAGTCGTCGTTGCGGAAGCAGTCCAGCATGTCATTTTCGAGCAGGTCGCGCCCGTACTCCGTAAACGCCGTGTCGCCGTAGCCGTGGTAGACAAGCGCGTACTTGCGGTTGCTCATGCTCATGAACAGCAGTTCGCCGTCGTGGTCGTCGCCGAGGCCGAGTTCCGATTCTTCGTAGAAGGCAACCGCGCAGTCGTAGACATCGCTGTAGCCGTAGTCTGTAAAGTCGTCGACCGTTACCAGGTACACGCCGAAATCGTAGGTCTGGGCCATGGACTGCGCTTGACTTTCCAGCGTCTGGGCGTCCGAATCGGAGAGAATCCCGGCCTCCTCGAACACGTACTCGCCCTCGAACGCGCAGACCGGCACGCACAGCGTCAGGCAGGCGAGCAGAAACAGATAAGAAATACGTCTCATGTCGCGCCTCCTCACGTACAGAAGAACCAGTAGCAGAGAGCGGCGAGCGGGGCGAAAATCCCGGCGCACGTCAGCCAGAACTTCACCCAGTTGATGGGCAGGTCGCCCACGAGTTTCCCGCTCTGCGCGTTCATGGCGAACAGGAAATTCTTCCCGGCCCACTTCGTGCTCAACAGCCACACGGGCATGAGCGCGTAATGCACCTTCCCCCGTATGAGGTTGACGTTTTTCGATTCTAAGGAGCAGGTCGTATAGCCCTTTACCGTGCTTTCCAGCATTTCCACGACGGTGTTGGAGCACCTTTCGTCGGCGCGGCGGGCGCTCTCCTCGATTGTCACGTCGTAGCGGTCGGCGAGGAACCCCGGCAGGTACGCCGTCGAGAAGGGTTTCAGGCCGTCGTAGTCGAACGGCTCTATGGAATCCATCATATCGTCGGGCATGCGCTTGGAGGCGTCCACGGGGACGCGCTCGAACTCCACGCTTCCGGCGCGGCGCACGTCATAGTGGCGAATCGTCGTGACCTCGTACTCGCCCTCGCGGCGCGAAGTCTCCCGCGTGGCGTGGAAGCTGATATCGGCGTCGGCCTTGCCGTCGAACAGCCAGAACGGGACGTAGACGCCCTGCACTTCCTCAATGTGATTCTGTCGCGAGAACGCCCTCGGGAGCAGGTACTTTCCCTTGTAATGCTTTTTGAGGGCGTCGACGGCGGCCTTTTTGTCGAGCTTGAAGGGAATCACGAAATCCGGCTTGAGGTCGCCGGAGAACTGCCCCGGGACAATCGCGTTATTCCCGCAGTAGGGACAGCTTGTCGCGGCGGTGGCGGCGTCGCAAATCAGCTCCGCGCCGCACGACGGGCACGAGTACGACTTCATCCCGGCGGCGTCGGGGCCCCACTGGGCCTCCAATTCGGAGGTGTCCCACGTATCGCCGCCGCCCTTCTTCTTTTGGAACTCCTCCGCCGCCTTGGCGTCGGACTGCTCCACGGTCTTTTCAAACTCCGAAACGTCGTAGGTACTCCCGCAGTAGTCGCACTGCAACTTTCCGCTGTCCCCGGCGAACCGCAACGGCCCCCCGCACGCGGGGCATTTGTAGTTTGTAATCTGGGATGGCACTGTGAATCACTCCTTCCCGGCAGACTTGACGCGCCCTCCCCGCGCGGGGGAGGGTGCGTTGGACGGAATCAGAACGCGTTGCCGCACTCGGGGCAGAATTTCGGGGGCTGTGCGGGGTTCGGGACGACCCACCCGCATTTCGGACACGCCGTCAGCGCCGACGGCCGCGCCGCGCCGCACTCCATGCAGAATTTCCCGGTGTTGACCTTGCCGCACTTCGGGCAAGTCCAGCCCGACGCCGCCTCCGGCTTTTTCGCGCCGCACTCCGTGCAGAATTTCCCGCGCGCGGGCCTGCCGCATTTCGGACAAGTCCACGTATCGGCGGCGGGCGCGGCGGCCTGCTGTACGGGTTGCTGCTGTCCCATCTGGTACAACTGCGCGGCGTTCACGCCCCCGCTCTGCGCGGCCATATTCAGCCCCATGAAGCCCATCGCGGCCCCGCCCGCGTTCCCGGCGGCGGTACGCATCGCGTCGGCCTGCGCGCCCGTCAGGGCGGCGGCGGCGCGGCGCGGGTCCATATAGGCGGCGTCCTTCTGCATGGCCTTCAGCGTGGCCTCGTCCTCCTCGCTGGCCT
>CAMHDB010000004.1 GCA_946183715.1 uncultured Oscillibacter sp. | reverse complement strand
CCTCTACGACGAGGACAACGACAAAATCCTCCGCGACCTGCGCAAAATCGCCGTCTATACGGGCCTCGACGGCTGCCGTATGCGCTGCGGCTTCCACTTCAACTACCGGGGCATGGAGCTAACGTATCACAAAACCCTGCCCTATTCCACCATTGTCGAGCGCGACCCCGTCGACGGCGTGACTTACGATATCCTCTACGACATTCTCATCAAGCAGAACGGCGACATTCACTCCGACTGGACGGGCGTCCCGCTGGATGTCGACGCCTACGAGAAAGTCATCTTTGAACCCTACGACCTGCGCTGGCTTGTGAAAGTAGCCTGATGTAACCGTCCGGGTTCTCCGGACGGTTTTTGTGCCTGTTTTGCCTTTCCCGGCCCCAAAAAACGGCGCTGTCGATACGGTGGAAAGAACTGGTCACAACATGGACATCTTTGCAAGGTTGCGCGACAAAAGCGGATTCACCGACACGGAAAACAAAATCGCCGTGTCGAATCCGCGGAATGTCGGCGGAGGCCCTCGCGAAAGCGACCTTTTCCCCAAGGCCTCCGTTATCCGTCTGTGCCGGAAAGTCGGGCTGTCCGGTACCGGGAGCTCCTGATTACCGTCGCGGCGCAAGAATACCGCGGCGCCCCGCGTGAAGATATCCCGGTGTCCGCCCCGCGCGATTTCGCCGGGGCTGTCCGTGCCGCCGCCGACGATTGCGCGCATTACGTCTCCGGAGGAAGCCTCCGCCATGCTGTCGGGGGACAATCTGCAAGGGGATGCCGCACGCCGGGCGCGTGATTCTGCTTCCCGTTACCCCGGAGCGCGCCGCCCCGGAGGCCGATATCGTGATAACGCTTCCGGAGCCCGCCCGGGCGCGGATATGGTCTGCACGCAGACCGTTTCTGTACATACTGGCCTGTGGCGAGGAACTCTCCAAACGCGACGAACAGGCACCGTGACATTTAACCCTTTCCCGGCAAAACTGTCGACGACGAGTCAGGTGGCCGCAGGGCCGCGTCTTGTCCGGAATCGCTTTGCGTCATGAAAAGGAGGGTACCGAATGAAAGAAAAACTGTCCGCCCCGAAAAGGGGGCGCCGGATTGCCATGACGGTGTGCGGGGTTCTGCTGACTGGCGTCGTCGTGGGACTGTTCAAGGCGTCCCGTATGGGCGTCGACCCGTTTCAAGTCCTCTGCGCCGGACTTGCCCATGTGATTCCCATTCCCTTCGGGACACTGTATGTCATCGTGAATCTCGTCCTTCTCGTCGGGATGTTCTTCGCAGACCGGCACTATATCGGCCTCGGCACGGTGATTAATATGCTCTTTCTGGGCTACGTCGCGCAGTACGCGCAGAATTTTTTCCAGCTCCTGTTTCCGAATCCGTCGCTTGCCGCGCGGCTTGCCATGTTACTCGCCGCCATTCCGTTCCTGTGCCTCGCCGGGTCTTTGTACATCACGGCGGATTTGGGCGTGTCCACCTACGACGTTTGGGCGCTGACGCTCGAACGTCGTACCCGGTATCCGTTCCGCGTCCTGCGCGTGGCGACGGACTTGCTGTGCGTGGGACTGGGCTTCGCGCTGCTGGGCTTCTCCCCCGCCGGAATGCTTGGCCTCGGGACTATCGTCACCGCCTTCTTCACCGGGCCGCTGATTGACTATTTCAACCGGAAAGTTTCCCGGCCTCTGCTGGAACGCTGAGGAACGTAAATAGTCTTTGCCTTTGCGGGGCAGTCCGGGAAGTCCGCCTCTCTCGCGCCGCGCCGTCAGAGTTGGGCGTAGTATTCGCCGTAGAACTCGACGCCGTTCCTGCCGTGGGTCTTGACCACGTACAGGGCGCGGTCGGCGTCCTTGTAGATGTCCTCGGTGCCGCCGTCGCGGTCGTTGAACGCCACGCCGACACTCAATGTCACCGCCGGAACGCCGTCGGAGGTGTCCTGCAGCGCTTGCGTGATTCGGCGGATTTTTTCCCGGACAAGTTCTTTCATCGGCGGGACGGCGTCGGTCATAATCACGGCGAACTCGTCGCCGCCGATTCTGCACGGGAAATCCGTGTCGCGGAAATTCTGGTCGAGCAGACGCGCGATTTTCTGTAGGACTTGGTCTCCGGTCTCGTGCCCGTGGGAGTCGTTGATTTGCTTGAAAAAGTCCACGTCGATGAGCATGAGCGCAATGGGGAGATTTCTGTACTCCTCCCGCATTTTGTCGAACGTGCCGCGGTTGTACAGGGATGTCAGCGGGTCGTGTTCGGCCTCGTGGCGCAGGTGCGCGCTGGTCTTCTGGTTCTCGTTGTACATGATGTTGTAGGCCAGCGAGAGGTAGCGCAGTTCGTAGGCCCCGACCACCGGCAACGGCTGGTAGTGTTGGATACAGGCTACGAAAGAGTTCATGGGCCACATGACAAGGTTCATGACGGTCAGAATCGTCGCGACGGTAATCAGGGCGAGCAGCACCGCGAACACGCGCTGATTGAACGCGAGGCGCGTCAGCAGGGCGGAGTTGACTTCCTCGGCGGCGTCCCGCTCCTCGGTCACGCGCCGCAGACACGAACGAATACAGTCCTCTATCAGGTCGATATAGCGCTGATACTCTTCGCCGTGCGTCATGTCGATGGCGGCCTGAATCTTTTCCTGTTTCGTCATGGCCTTTTCTGCGGCGGTCAGTTCGACTTCCTCCAGACACGCCGCGTCCCCGCCCGGGATGTAGTTGCAGGCGTCGACGACGAGCCGCATGGCGTGGCACTCCCGCCTCATAAGGGAGGTGGAATAGCGGTAGGCCTCGTCGAGATAGAGGTAGGCGTAGCTTTCCTTCATGTACATTTTGAGCACGTCGGCGGCCTGTTCGCGGTTGCGGTTGACCAGCGCCTCCTCGAAATAGCGGTTCATGTAGTCGGGGTTCTGCGTGATGGCGAACAGCCGTACTTGGGTCGTGAGGTAGTTGGAGGCCTGCTTTAACTGGCTTGCGGCGAGTTCGGATTGGATGTACTTGTCATTGGCGTGGCGGAGTGTCTCGTAGGCGTAGGAAGTCCGGAAGGAGCTGAGCAGAAAGAGAACCAGCAGGACGAATGCCGCGGAAATCACGATGATATTGACGCTCCGGATTTTCATCCCGGAGGTTTCCGCGGACAAGTCCGGAATGAAGGGGTTTTGCGGGTAGACGGAAACCGGCGTTTCCAGAACGGCTTCCGGCTTTTCGGGAGTGGGGTTCGGCTTCTGCTTACGGCGTTTTTCCCCCATGAATTTCGCCTCCTGTCTGTCGGGATGGACACATTATAGCACGGAAACCGCCCCGGCACAACCGCCCCGCGCAAAATTACACGGTTGATTTTCCCGCCGTCCGGGTGTATGATGGGGCGCGAACGCTACGCAAGCCACGGGAGGTTACGCTCTATGACAATGGACGAACTGTTACAGGAACTGCTCCGGACGCAGAGGAAGGCCCTGCTCTACAGCCGAATCGCGCTGGCTCTGGCGCTGGCGATTCTGACGGGTATCGCGTGCGCGGTGCCCTACGCGTTGCAGGGAGTGCGGACGGCCCGAAATTCCATACAGAAAATCGAGACGATTTCCGGCAGTGTCGACGCGCTGATTGGCACTGCCGAGGAAAACGGGGTGTCCGTCGCCGAGACGCTCGAGAGGCTCAACAATCTGGACTACGCGCAGCTCAACGAGGCCATGGAGAAACTCAACGGCTTAGACCTCGGACAGCTCAACGACGCCATCAGCCGCCTGAACAACGTCGACTTCAACCGCCTCAACTCGGCGATGAGCTCGCTGGACAACGTCGACTTCGAGCGGCTCAACGAGGCAATCCACGACCTCGACAACCTCATGGAACCGCTCAACCGCTTTGTCCGCGCGCTGTCGCCGTCATAAAACCGCGCCCGCCGTTTTTACGACGGGCGCTTTTCGTCAGTCTCCGGCGTGGGCGCAGAACTCGTCCCAGACAGCCTCCGCCGTGTCGGAAATGTCGCCGTTGTTGTCAATGGCGATGTCGCGGAAGCGCCTGTAAAGGGGCTCGCGTTCCGCCCAGAGTTCTTCGGGCGGGGTGCTCAGCGACAGGGGCCGCCCGTCCTTGGACAGCCGCGACAGGTCGCGCAGAAGGTGGTAAATCCGCCCGTTCTGCTTCAGGGAGGCGTAGTTCCGCTCGTCCTTCACCACGCCGCCGCCCGTGATGAGTATTTTCCCGGTCTCCTGTCCGGCGTTGGCGGTCTCCTCGCGCTCCAAGGCCCGGAACGCGTCCTCCCCGTCCGAGGCGAAAATCTCCGGGATACTCTTCCCGGCCCGCCGCACAATACGGGCGTCGATGTCGACGGCCTCCCGCCCGGTCAGGCGCGCCAGCGCGTGTCCGACGACGCTCTTGCCACAGCCCGGCATGCCAATCAGGACGAGATTCGTCCTGTCCTGACGCAGACAGGACAGCACATGAAATTGGGATTCCTCCGGAATCTCCGTGCCGAAGAACAGGCTCTCCGCCGCCGCCGCCTGTGAGACCAGCATCGGCAGGCCGTCGGAACAGGGGATTCCCAGCGCTTCCGCCTGTAGGATGAGGGCCGTCCGGTGGGGGTTGTAAATCAGGTCGAGGACGCCCGAGAGCGACGGGAACACCGTCAAATCCAGCGGGGAGGCGCCGTTGCCGGGGTACATTCCCACGGGCGTGGCGTTTACGAGTATATCGGCGTCGGCGTGGCGGGAGAGGTCGTCGTAGCGGTTCTCGCCTGTGCGGGAAACCACGACGATTTCGCGCGGGCCTTCCCGGCGGACTTCCGCCTGTACGCTCAGGGACGCGCCGCCGCTCCCCAGAATCACGACTTTCTGTCCGCGGAAGGAGATTCCCGCCAGCCGCGCCATGCACCGGAACCCCAGTGCGTCCGTATTCCACGCGCGGAGTTTGCCGTCGGCCCCGCGCGCAAGCGTATTGACACTCCCGATTTCGGCGGCGTACTCGTCCACCCAGTCGCAGTAGGGCAGGACGGCCTTTTTGTAGGGCATCGTGACATTCAGCCCGCCGATGTCCTCGCGCGACAGAAATGCCGGGAGCGCGTCCGGCTCCAGCTCTATGAGGCGGTACGACGGACAGCCCAGCGCGTGGTGAATCGGCAGTGACCAGCTATGGCCCAGCGTGCGGCCAATCAGGCCGTAAAGTTTATTTTTCATAGCTTCCCCTTCCGCGTGCGGGAATCAGTTCCCGCCTACTTCCGCTTTCTTCTCCCGGCCTTCTTTGAGGAGTGCGCAGAGGGTTTCGGCGTCCTTTTCCTTGATAGCCTTGGAGTAGGCCTGCAACTGCTCCATGAGGGCGTCGATTTGCGGGGCGAGGTAGTCGGCGTTTTCGAGGAAAAGTTCCGTCCACATGTGCTCGTCGAGGCGCGCGACACGGGTCATGTCGCGGAAACTCCCCGCCGAAAAGCCCCGGCGTTTCTGCGCCTCCGGCAGTTTGACATAGGCACTCGACACCACATGGGCCAGTTGCGAGGTGTACGCAATAATGCGGTCGTGCTCGTCGGGGTTCGTGAAGCTCAGCCCGGCGAATCCGAGGTCGGTAAAGAAGTTTTTGAGGGTTTCGAGGTGGGCGGCGTCCGTGCGCTCGTCGGGCGTGAGAATCATGTACGAGTCGACGAACAAATCTTCCGAGGAGGCGGTGAAACCGCTCCGTTCGCGTCCGGCCATGGGGTGGCCGCCGATGTACGTAAAGCCGCGCCGCCGCGCAATCGGCGCGATTTGCGCGCAGACGTTCCGCTTGACGCCGCACAGGTCCACCACGATGGTTTTCGGGGAAATCATGCGGTCGTGGCTCTCCACCCATTGCACGGCGTCCTTGGGCCGGATTGCCAGCAGAATCAGGTCGCACCACGGCAGGTTGTGTTCGTTGAGCGCGCCGTCAATGGCCCCGCTCATGCGCGCCATCGTCATGACTTCCGCCTCGGCGTCGACGCCGTAAACGGTGTGCCCGGTACGGTCTTTCGCGCTCTTGGCCATCGAACCGCCGATTAGTCCCAGCCCTACAATACCGATTGTCATTCTTGTATTTCCTCCTGTCACAAAAGCCCCGCAGCCGGACGGGCCGCGGGGCTGAACTACGCCTTTTCTCCGCGGACAACCCGCGGCGTTCTCCGGCTTTCACAGCGGAAACTTTCTGATATTTAGAACGTATAAAGCATATCACTTTAGGGGGAAAACAAAAAGCGGGAATCCGTACAAAAACAAGCTGGATTTCCGGAAAAATTTAGGCAAAACTGCCAGCCCCGGGGAGGGGGAGAGTACGCGCGGCGGGGCGACAGCCCGCAAAGAGCATATCGGAGGCCTTGAGAATGTAGTCGATGTCCACGTCTACGCCGGGGGCCGCCTCGGCGAGATACTGCGCGTGAAGCGTCTCCAACTCCTCCGGGAGCGCGGCGGAGACTTCCGGGAGCAGGGCGCGGCGGGGGGCGTCCGACAACCGCGCCGACAGCGCGAGGCGTAGCACGGTCTCGTAGACGTGGTGTTCCCATCCGACGCCCGGGAAGTGGGGGTTATGGGGCCATGTGAACGCGTCGGCGACGTAGTGCGTGAGTTTGCCCATGGTGTAGTAGTTCCACAGGTTCCAGTGCGTGCGGCACTGGAGGCGGCGGATACGGCGGCGGATGTACGCGCGGGAGTTGCCGTATGTATGCCCCCCGAAGGGCGCACTGCGAAGGGAGCCTTTCAGGTAACTGAAGGGGTTGCAATCGGGCTGGAAGGAGCCGAACAGGAACGCCAGTTCATAGCGGCGGGCCGGGAAGCCGTGTTCGCGCGAGAGCAAGGAGCGGGCCAAAAGTAAGTGACTTCTTTTCTGCACTGCGGGCACCTCGATTCTGACAGACTGCGTGACATTGTAGCACAGCCCGCCGGGGCTTGCAAGCACAGATTCCGGAAATTTGCCGCGTTTTGCGCGCGCCGGAAGGATTTTACAGCGTCACACCATCTTTTCGGGGCGGACAAGTTCGTCAAATTCCGCCTCGGAGAGCAGTCCCAGAGAGACCGCCGCCTCTTTCAAAGAACAGTTGTTCGCAAGGGCGAATTTGGCGCATTCGGCGGCGCGTTCGTAGCCGATTTTCGGTGTCAGACAGGTTACAAGCATTAGGGAGCGGTACAGATTTTCGGTCATGCGTCCGGCGTCGGGCACGATTCCCTCCACGCAGTTGACCCGGAAGCTGTCGCACACGTCGGAGAGCAGGCGAGCCGACTGCTGGAAATTGTAGGCCGACACGGGAAGAAATACATTCAGTTGAAAATTCCCCTGACTGGCCGCGAAGCCAATCGCGGCGTCGTTGCCCATGACCTCTACGGCGACCATCGTCACGGCCTCGCACTGCGTCGGGTTGACCTTCCCCGGCATGATGGAACTGCCCGGTTCGTTTTCCGGAATCCGGAGTTCCCCCATACCGCAGCGCGGGCCGCTCGCCTCAAAGCGGATGTCGTTGGCGATTTTCATCAGGTTCGCGGCCAAGGCCTTTAAGGCCCCGTGCGCGAAAACCAGCGCGTCCTTACTCGTCAGCGCGTGGAATTTGTTGGCGTCGGGGCGGAAATCAAGGCCCGTCATGTCCCGGAGACAGCTACAAACCGATTCGTCGTAGCCCTTGGGGGCATTCAGGCCCGTGCCGACCGCCGTGCCGCCGATTGCGAGGCGTTGCAATTCCGGGAGCGCGGCGCGCAACATCCGGCACGGGGCCTCGACCAGTTCGCGCCAGCCGGAAACCTCCTGCGCGAATTTCAGCGGCGTGGCGTCCTGCAGGTGCGTCCGCCCGATTCGTATCAAGTCGGGGTAGGCGGCCTCCAAGCGGGCGAAGGACGCCGCGAGGCGTTCCGCCGCCGGGAGTACGCCGCGGCTGACGGAGAGCGCCGCCGCGATGTGCAACGCCGAGGGGTACGTGTCGTTGCTCGACTGCGACGCGTTCACATGGTCGTTGGGGTGGAGCGGTACGCCGCGCTCCGCGCAAAGGTGCGCAATCACCTCGTTGACGTTCATATTGGTCTGTGTGCCGCTCCCGGTCTGCCAGACGACCAGCGGGAACTCGTCGTCCCACTGTCCGGCGCGGATTTCCCGGCAGGCGCGGGCGATGGCGTCGGCCTGTACGGCGGTGAGAATCCCCGCCTGCGCGTTGGCGCGGGCGCACGCTTCTTTCAGGTACGCGAACGCGGTCAGAATGTCGCGGGGCTGGCGCTCCCCGCCGATTCGGAAATGCTCCAAACTTCTCTGCGTCTGCGCGCCCCAGCGGTGCTCCGCCGGGACGGCGATTTCCCCCATAGTGTCGTGTTCGATTCGGGTAGCATTCATCGTAAGTCTCCTTGCCTTTGTCAGTGTCTTGTGCTATACTGCCATTGAGATGGCTACGGTGTTTCTGGCGGTTTCCGGCGACGGATTCGCGCTTTTCGCCGTGTCCGTCTCTTTGTCTTTTTTAACGTCAGGCCTTGAAGCCGATTCTACCACCCGCCGCGCCGCGATACAAGACGCGCCGAAAAATTTGTTGCAAACGGGCCGGGGCGCGTGGTATAATCTCTTGTTGTTTCGACCTTCGGAAAACTGTCAATTGAGGAGGGACTGTTTTTGAATCAGGCGTTTCAGAAAGGGGAGCTTTTCTCCCGTCTGTGTACGTTCGCGCTAGACAGGCGGCGGGCCTGCTCTTTGATAGCCATTGCACTGGCTGTTTTGTGCTGTATTTCCAGCGAATGGACGCTCGTCGGGGAGAATCCCGACGCGCTTCTGCCGGAGAGTACGCGCGGGCTTGTGGTCATGGAGGCGGAGTTCTCCGCCCCGGCGACGGGCCGCATTCTGGTGGACAACATCGCCGCGCCGGAGGCGCGCGAACTCGCCGAGCGGCTTTCGCTGGCGGCGGGGGTGCAGTCGGTCGACTTCGACGAGGTATCCGGCTACCAGACCGGGCGCGCGCTCCTGACCGTGACGTTCCGCGACGGCGACACCCGCGACGCCCTGTCGCAGTTGCGCGCCATGCTCGACGGCTACGACTTCTCGATAGTCGACGCCTCTGGAGTGAGCATTCGCGGGGAAATCTGGCTGGCGGTGGCGGCGGTGTGTACGGCGGTACTCGTGGCGCTGGCGCTGTTCGCGAGGGTTCCGGCCCTGACCGGGGCGTGTGTACTGTTGCTGACGTTCGGGGAGGCCTTCCTGCTCAACAGCGGGACTTGGTTCCTGTCCGGCGAACTCTCCGCCGCGACGCTCTGGGTGTCCGGGCTCGTACAGTTTGCCCTCTGCGCGGCGTGCGTACTGCCGCTTTTCCGGCGCTGTGCGGCGGCCCGCGCGCGTATGGGTACCCGCGAGGCCGTACTGCTTGCGTGGGGCCGTACCGCCCCGGAAATCTTCGGCGCTTCCGTGACGCTCCTGTTCGTGTGCGCGGCAATGTGCCTGTTACATTTGCGAATCGGCGCCGACCCCGGCCTCGTACTCGTCAAGGCCGTCGCCCTGACACTGCTCACTGTCTGCGTCCTCACCCCCGGACTGCTCCTAGACCTCTGCGAACCCCTTGACAGTACGCCGCCGCGGGAGAAAGCCGGCTCCGGACTGGCGGATTTCGCCATCCAGACGCGCGTCGTTATGCCGCTGTTGTTCGTGGCGATACTGCTTTCGGCGGGCGTCTGCGCGGGCTACTTCCCGAGAGTGTACAGCGCCCACGCGCTCCCGATTTGGTTCCCGTGGGGCAGTCAGCGCGCCGAGGCCGAAATCCGTACCCTCTTCGGCGAGGACAACACGCTTTCCGTACTCATCCCCGCGAGCGACTTCAGCCGCGAGAGCGACCTTTTAGAAGAACTCTCCCGCATGGACGAGGTCAAGACGGCGCGGGGGCTTGCGAATATCGAGGCCATGAACGGCTACATGCTGGGCGAACGCCTCACGCCGCGGCAGTTCGCCGAGCTGATGAATCTGGACATGGACGAGGCGCGGCAACTGTATTCGGCCTACATCGAACAGGCGAACGTGTCGCGGCACCTCGCCGCCGGACTGGACAACGCCTCGATTCCGCTGGCGGAAATGCTGTTGTTTGCCTGTGACTGCGCCCAAGAGGGCTATGTCACCCTCGACTGGGGGCAGGGCAATCAGCTTGAACTCCTCCGCAAGCGTACCGAAAACGCGCTCCGGCAGATGGGCGGCACCGAACATCATCGGTTAATTCTCAACCTCTCGATTCCCAAGGGCGGCGCGCGGACGTTCGCCTTCCTGTACACGCTCCGGAGTACGGTCAGCCGCTACTACCCCGAGGGCGCGCTGTACGCCGGCGACGCCGTGCGCGACACCGATTTGTCCGTCGCCTTCCGGCATGACAGAATCGTATTCTTCGCGCTGGCGCTGGCCGTCGCGCTCGTGGCGCTGTATATGGTCACTGGCTCCGTGGGCGTGTCCCTCGCCTCCGCCCTCGTGATTCAGGGCGGTATCTGGATGACGTATTCCCTGTTCCTGCTCTCCGGACAGGGCCTCTACTTCCTCGCCGACTTCCTCCTCAGCGCCGTACAGATGGGAATCGGCCTGTTGTTCGCGGCGCTCCTGTCGCGGGCGTGGCTCGAACGCAAGCAAAGCGCCGATTCCCGCGCCGCGCTGGCGGAGGCCCTCCGGGAGACTTCGCCCACGCTCATACACTGCGGCGTAGTCGTGGCACTGGCGGCGGTCGCGGCGGGGGCGGCGTCCATGAACCGCGTCGCGGCCTCCCTGACGCTCTACACGGGCGCGGGCGTCCTGCTGTCCATGCTCCTGACGCTCTGGGTCTTGCCGCAAACGTTACTCTTACTGCCCGGGAACCGTGTCAAACAGGCAAAACCCGTAGAAAAAAGTACGGAAAGCGCGGAAACGGAGGTGTCCGAGAATGAGGAAAACTAAATTCCGCTCCGTGACGGCGGTACTGCTGTCGCTGGTGCTGTCCTTCTGGACGATTGCGGACAGTCTGCCCCGCGCCTGCGCGCTGGAAACTGACCCGGAAACCGGCGCCTACCTGATTTCCTCGCTCACCGATTTGCGGGAGTTCGCGCGGGCCTGTACGGTCAACACATGGTCGCAGGGGAAGCTCATCCGCCTGACGCGCAATCTTGACTTGACAGGGCGCAGTTTCCTTCCGATTCCCACGTTCAGCGGGGAATTTTCCGGGGAGGGCTTCACGATTTCGGGCCTCAACCTCACGGCGACGGGCTCTAATATGGGCGTGTTCCGCTACGTGCAGGAGGGCGCGATTATCCGCTCGCTGAACGTCTCCGGCACCGTACAGCCCGGCGGCGACGCCGAACAGGTAGGCGGAATCGTGGGTATCAACGCCGGGAGCGTCCTCGACTGCGTATTCACGGGAAGCGTCGTCGGGCGCTACAACGTCGGCGGAATCGTCGGGGAGAACATGGAGACCGGGGAGGTGTCCGGGTGTACGATGAATGGCACCGTACAGGGCCGCCGCCGCACGGGCGGAATCGTGGGCCGTAACCGCGGAATGCTCCTCAAATGCTGGAACGAATCCGCCGTCAACACGTCCGCCCCCGGCGAATCCGTACAGGTTTCGGAGGCCTTCTTCGATACGGGCGGAATCGCGGGCACGTCCACGGGCGTCTTGCAGAGTTGTACCAACGTCGGCACGGTCGGCGTGCCGCATACGGGCTACAATACGGGCGGAATCGTCGGGCGGCAGTCGGGCTACTTGGCCGCCGCCGAGAATCGCGGCGACGTGCGGGGCCGGAAAGACATCGGCGGTATCGCCGGACAGGCCGAGCCCGATATTACGCTGTTGGCCGACCCTACCGTACTGTCCGAGTTGCGCAGTCAGCTGAACACACTCACGGAACTGATTGACAGCGCCCTGACGGGCAACGAGGCCAACGTATCCGGACTGTCGCGGCAGTTCCAACAGCTACAGCGGAACACGAACACGGCGCGGGATTTGGCACAGCGCCTCGTAGACCAGTCGTCGAGCAGTCGCGAGACGACCGTCACGAATATTCGCTCCATGGCCTCGTCTGTGGCGGGCGCGCTGGACAGAATCACGATGTCCCTGACGACCTTCTCCGGGGCCTCGACCCTCGCCGTGACGGCGGAAGAACAGCTCAACGCGTCGATTAGCGCCTTGGAGAATACGCGCATTCTCGAAGAATCAACCATCGACGCCCTGCGGAGTAACAACGAATCCCTGCGCGGCGCGACGGAGGGCTTGTCGAATACGCTCTCCACGTTGCAAATCGGCATGGAGGAACTCGAAAGCGCCGTACTCGTACAGGATACCGCCGCGCAGAAAGAGGCCCTCTGGAAACTCGCCGACGCCGTGGGCGCGATAGCCGAGGCCGAGACACAGCGCCGGAACACGCTGGAATCTATCGGAAACTCCCTGAACCGGGGCTTCCCGCTCAATACCAACGACGTACAATCGGCGCTGGGCCGCGTCAACTCCTCTTTGCGTGACCAGATTTCCGCGCTCCGCAGCATTGTCGACAGTATCTCCTCCCTCGCGCAGCGCTCTTCCCTCGACTGGGACAGACTGGAACAGGGCTTACGCAACTTGCGACAGCCGACTAATTCCTATCTCAGCGCGGTGTCGAAGATGTCCGGGGCGGCGACGGATTTGGCGTCGACACTCCGGAATCTGGAAGACCCGTCGGGGCAACTTCTAGAGCCTATGTCGCAAATGGCCGCCGCCGCCGACACGTTAAGCGGAATCGGGGTGGAATTGGAGACCGGGGCCACGGAACTGTACCGTTCCGTGTCGGACTTGCAGGAGACCGGGCCCGTCAGCGTCACCGTGACGAGTAACACGGAGGAGTTGCGCAGTACGGGTAACTCCCTGTACAGCGCGCTGGGCACACTGACGAATACGGCGGACGCGCTGACCGTAGCCGTCAACCGTATGGAGAACTCCGTGTCGGCGAATTTGCAGGGAATCAGCCAACAGTTGACGGCGGTCTCGGAATCCATGCTCCGGACGCTGGAAAATATCAACACGGGTTCCGTGGGCGCGAACACCGTCATTACGGACTTGTCCGACCACGACGTGTCGGGTACGCGTCTGGGCAAGCTGTCGGAGAGCGTCAATATCGGCGCTTTGGAGGCAGACCGCAACGCCGGAGGCATTGCGGGCATGGTCGGCATTGAGTACGACATCGACCCCGAGGACGATATCACCGGGCCGCAGACCTTCGGGAGTACGCTCGAAACCCGCGCGGTCATTCAGGCCTGCCGCAACGAGGGCACCGTCACGACGCGCAAGGACTACGTCGGCGGAATCGTGGGGCGTATGAATCTGGGCACGCTCGTCGCGTGTGAGAACTACGGCACGGTCAAGAGTACGGCGGGCGGCTACGCCGGGGGCCTCGCGGGGCGTTCGGGCGGAATCGTCCGGGAGAGCTGGAGCCGCTGTACGGTGTCCGGGGAACGCTTCGTGGGCGGAATCGCCGGGGAGGCCGACGTACTCCGCAACTGCCGCGCAATCCCGACATTCGCCACCGTCCCGGACGGGCTACAGTCTATCGGTTCCATCGCCGGGAGCGCCGACACCGCCGACGGCAAAATACAGGGGAATTTGTTCCTTGATACGGGCGTCGGAGGAATCGACGGTATCAGCTACATCGGAATCGCGGAGCCGGCGTCGTGGGAAACGCTTCTGATTGAGGGCGCCCCGCCGGAGGCGTTCACGGAATGCGCGGTCGTGTTCGTCATTGACGGCGTGGAAGTCGAGCGGATACCGTTCAACTACGAGGACGACTTGAGCGGGATTACACTCCCGGAAATTCCCGAGAAAGGCGGCCTGCACGGCTACTGGCCCTCGTTCGACACCGCCGGACTGCACCCCGATATCCGCTTAGAGCCGATTTACGAGCCGTATATTACCATGCTGTCCAGCGAGGAGACGGACGGTCGCCGCCCGCTTGTACTGGCCGAGGGGAATTTCACCCGCGAGGCGGTTTTGAGCGTCACGGAAAGCGGCGTGGGCGCGCCCGCCGGGTCGGATTCTATGGTTATGGACATCAGTTTAGAAGGGGCCGGACTGACCGAGGACGACACGGTTTCCATCCGCCTCCTGAACCAGACCGACACACAGGCGACAGTCTGGCGCTTCTCCGACAGCCGCTGGCGTACCGTCAGCGCGCAGACCAGCGGGCATTACCTGATAGTCGACATGGAGGGCGACAGCGGCACCTATTGCGTCATCCCGGGCGGCACCGGACAGGCCGAAATGATTCGCCACCTGATTCCGGTCGCGGCGGTCGTGCTGCTCGTTCTCATTGTGGCGGTAGTCCTTCGCAATAACCACTACAAGGCCAAGACTAAGCCCAAAAGCGAATAAGCCATAACAGGAACCGCGACGACACAACGCCGTCGCGGTTCTGAAATTTTTCCGGAAACCTTCTTGACAAGCGGGGCGCGGTGTGCTATCCTATCCGTACTAGTTCAACTAATACAGTTAGTACAATCCACACAGCGGAGGTACACCTATGCAAGACTTTCTGGAACGTCTCCCGGAGGCGTTGCCCGTGTCGCTGATTCCCTACCTGCTCTTCGCCGGCGGCGCGGCGCTTACGGGCCTCTTCTTCGCGCTGGCCTACATCCTCAACCGGAAGGAGTGATAAAATGACTATGGTATCCTTGGGCCTTATCGGGGGTGGCGTACTGATAATCGCCCTGATTGTGCTGGTAGCGGCAATTCTGAACCGGAGGTAAAGTCGTGATGATGTTGTCATTGATACCGCTTCGGGCCTATGCCGTCGGACTGCTGGCAGTCCTGACGCTGGCGGCGATGGCCCTGACGATTGCGGGAAGGTGAATTTCAGAGGGGAGGCGAAATCGACGTGATTACCCTGAATTATCGGGACTCCCGGCCTATTTACGAGCAAATACAGGAGGGTTTGAAACGCCTGATTGTCACGGGGGCTATGGAGGCGGAGGAGCGTCTGCCGTCCGTGCGGACGCTGGCGACGCAGTTGAGCATAAACCCGAACACCATACAGCGCGCCTACGCCGAACTCGAACGCGAGGGCTACTGTTACTCCGTGCCCGGGAAAGGCAGTTTCGTATCGGAGCGCGTGGAGACGGACGGGAAGCGCCGCCGGGAATTAAAAGACCGCCTGCGCGCGCTGGCGGCGGAACTGAAATTCCTAGGCGTGGCGGAATCGGAACTTGTGGAGTTAATCCGGAGCGTTCCGGAGCGCACGGACGAAAAGGAGGATATGCCATCATGATACAGGCGGAGAATGTGGTAAAGCTCTTCGACGGCTTCCGCGCGCTCGACGGCGCGTCGCTGACGGTGCCGACCGGGAGCGTGTACGGGCTTGTGGGGCCGAACGGGGCCGGGAAATCGACGATTATCCGCCACCTGACCGGGATTTACCGTCAGGACAGCGGAAGCGTACAGATGAACGGCGAAAACGTGTGGGAGAATCCCGCGCTGAAAGAAAAAATCGCCGCGATTCCCGACGACTGGTTTTACTTCAACCCGTCGACCGTCCGCGACATGATGAGATTCTACCGGGGCTTCTACCCGCGCTTCTCCATGGAGCGCTACGAAAAGCTGAAGGAAGTCTTTCAGATTGACGAGAAGCGGGTTATCCGGCGTCTGAGTAAAGGAATGCAGAAGCAGGTCGCGTTCTGGCTTACGCTGTGCTGTATGCCGGACTTCCTGATACTCGACGAGCCCGTGGACGGCCTCGACCCGGTGATGAGGCGTCAGGTATGGTCGCTTGTCATGGGCGACGTGTCGCAGAACGGCACGACGGTGCTTGTCAGTTCGCACAATCTCCGGGAGTTGGAGGACGTGTGCGACCACGTAGGGATTATGGACCACGGGAAAGTACTGGTGGAACGCAGTCTCGAACAGTTGCAGGACAACATGGTGAAATTGCAGGTAGTCTTCCCGGAGGGCGTGACGGAAGTCCCGGCGGAGTTGCCGACGCTCCACGCCTCGAAAACCGGGCGCGTGCATACGCTCATCATGCGCATGAACGCCGCCGAGGCTGAGAAAATGGTATCGGCCTATCACCCGTTGTTGGCGGAGGCCGTGCCGCTGACGCTGGAAGAAATCTTCATTTACGAGTTGGGAGGGGTAGATTATGAAGTTAAAGACATCCTTCTTTAATCCGACGCTGTACGTCAAGAATCTGACGCGCTTCTGGCCCCTGTGGGGACTGACTTCCTTTTTCGGCGCGCTGATTCCGATTTCGGGTATCATGATGTACCTGAACGGCAGTATGCAGAGAATCACGCCTCTGGAACTCTCACAGGCGTATTACGGCGGCGTGGCCTACTTCGCGCCCATCGTCATGCTCTGCTACTGCGTCCTGTGCGCAATGGCGGTTTGGAGTTACCTGTACAACGCGCGGAGCGTCGGCATGATGCACACGTTGCCCATTAGCCGGGAGGGGCTGTTCGTGACGAACTTCCTTTCCGGTATGACGATGGTCGCGATTCCGTGGGTAGTGACGGCGTTCTTCTGCGTCATACTCTCGCTGGTGTGCGGGGGCTTCGCGGCGGGGCCGCTGTTCCTGACGATTCTCTGTGTCTTCGGGGAAGGCGTGTTCTACTTCTCTTCCGCGACGGCGGCGGCCTTCATTACGGGCAATATCTTCGCCCTGCCCCTGCTCTATTTCCTGTTCCACTTCCTTGCCCCCCTGCTGGAATCCCTGATAGGCACCCTTTCCTCTAATTTAGTATTCGGGCTGTCCCATATCTACACGGGCGTTGCGGACTGGCTCTCGCCGACAGTCTATATTGTCAAGCGCGTCAAAGTAAACAGCGTCTACACGGAAGTTCCTTACCCCGGAGAACCCAACGTGACGACAAGCGTCTTACAGTCCGTGACGCTCGAAAACGCGTGGATTATTTTCGTCTATACGCTCGTCGGGCTTGCCCTGCTGGGCGTGGGCTACGTCCTCTACCGCTACCGGAAAAGCGAATGCGCCGGGGAAGTCATCGCCATGAACTGGGGGCGGCCCGTGTTCCGCTACGGTATCGCGGCCCTGCTGGCCCTCGGCGGCGGGCAACTGCTCTATATTATCATCTTCAACAGCTTCGACCTCGACCAAGACCCCTATCATATTCTCCCGCTCATTTTCTGCATGCTCATCGCGGGCCTGATTGGCTACTATGGCGCGTGTATGCTTCTGGCGAAAACGCTACGCGTATTCCATAAGGGCACCCTGCGCGGCGTGGGAATCGTTGCGGCGGGATGTGTCGCGGTGTGCTGTGTCGTGGGGTTCGATATGCTGGGAATCGCGCGGCGCGTGCCGTCCGTCGACAGCGTCAAGTACGTGCGCCTCTACACCGCGAACAATACCTACTACCTGTTCCCCGACGAGGACGCCGACGTAATCGAACAACTCCGCGCCGTTCATAAGAGTATCATCGACGAGCGCGGCTACGCGCAAAGCGCAATGAAAAGCGCGAATCGGAATGAAAGCGAAATCGACTTCACCCAAAACACCTACGTGACGTTCCGCCTGTCCTACCTCCTCAAAAACGGACTGTCCGTCGACCGGAATTACTTCCTGTACCTCTCGAAAGACCGCATGTCGGAGCCGGGGACGTATGACAACATGATGGACAGTTTCGTAAACAGTACGGAAATGAAACTGCGGCGCTTACGTTTCAACGATTCGCGTTTCCGTGTTGAGAGCGGGAATATCAGCGTACAGAAGCGCGACGACGGCTTTGAGTTCAGCAGTCGCGAACTTTCGGAAATTCTCAACGCGATTGCGGACGACACCAAGTCGGGCAATTGGGGGCAATACGACTGGTTCGAGAATGACGCCGACATTTACGCCGTGCAACTGTTCTTCTGGTACAGAGTCAACGGCATTGAGGAACTGTCGGACAGGGTTCTAGACAACATCACGGTGTATCTGCGTCCGGGCATGGCGCACACGATTGACGCCCTTAAACGGATGGGCTATGTGACCGACGACGACTTAATCACACAGGAGGAAATGCGCAAAATCTGGGAGGAGCGCGACAGAGCAGAGCACAGAATCTACAATCCGCCGGAGGCGTACTATGAAGGCGAGACGCCGTTAGGGAGCATTATCTACCCGACGGAGGAAGTCACGACGGAAGCCGTGGACGTATTCGACGCCCCGGAGACAGTACCCGTCACGCCGCAAACGGCGGAGGCGACGAATCCCAACGGGGCGGACAATAACCCGAACAGTTCCCCACAGACTGTTCCGGAGAGTTCCGCCGCGTCGGCGGGGAGTTCGTGACATGATGGCGAATATCACGACGGGCGGCGGATTCCCCGCCGTCCCGCCCCGCCGTAAACACGGCCCGCTGTACCGCTTTCTCATGCCGTGGGTATTCCTGACGCTGTTCGTGATAGTGTTCTATAACGTCCGTATCCGCGACCCGCGCGTGAGTACGGAGTACCCGTCGTACCTGCCGGGGGCGGAAGTGGAGTTGCCGGAGTACGTGCGCGAAAACTTCCTGACGCAAAACCCGTATTCGCGCCCGGGGGCGTACCTGCGCAAAATCAACGGCGTTGTGATTCACTACGTCGGAAACCCCGGTTCGACGGCGGGCGCGAACCGGAGCTATTTCGAGAGCCTGTCGGACGGCACCACGGGCGTTTACGCGAGCAGTCACTTTATCGTCGGCCTTGAAGGCGAAGTGATACAGTGTATCCCGCTGACGGAAATCGCCTACGCGTCGAACGACCGCAACGGCGATACGATTTCGATAGAAGTCTGCCACCCCGACGCCGGGGGCCAATTCAGCGACGTGACCTATCAGCGTCTGGCGGAATTGACGGGCTGGCTGTGCTGGAAATTCGACTTGGAGCCGTCGGAGGCCGTCATACGCCACTATGACGTAACCGGGAAGCGGTGCCCGCTGTACTATGTGGAGCACCCCGAGGCGTGGGAGGCGTTGCGCGGCGACATCGCGTCGGTGAAAGCGCGCCTCGTGGCGGAGGCGGAAGCCGAAGCCGAGGCCGAGGCCGACTGACAGACGGAAAGGAGCGTCCGGAATGGACAGAGTAAAAGAAGCGGCGGCGAATCCGGAAACGCTCTGGCGGGTCTGGATTGACACCCAACAGCGTGTCGTCTCGTTCCACGAACAGGAAAACGCGTGTCTGCTGGAGTTCCGCAGTCAGGAATTGTTCTGGAGTTGCGTCAACCAGTACGCCGGACTGCAATACCGCTACCAGTAAAAGCCTCCCCCGTGAAAACGGGGGAGGTTGCGCGTTAGTTGCGCTTCGCGGCGTACAGCGCGGCGGAGTAGACGATTGGCGCGACGGCAATCAACGTCAGCACGCCCGCGAACAGGTACGGCCCCGCGAACTGTAAAAGGGCGTCGAGAATCACCAGAAAGCCCCCCGCGACCCATAGCGGCCCGGCCATACGGTGTGTACGGTTCCAGTTGTCCTCGTCGGCGAGCGTCCACGGGAGTTTGATACCCACGGTGTAATTCTGCCGGCACTTGGGGAGGTAGTTCCCGATGACGACGAACAGCGTACCCGTGAGGAGCATGGCGAACATGGTCATATTCATGGAGTATCCCAGCGCGTGCGGGTAAATCATCGCCGCCGCGAACAGCGACACCGCCGGACAAATCCACAGTACGAGGGCGCGGATTTTCCCGCCGACGTTGCCCGCCTTCGGGTCGTGCGACATCGCGAACGCGCAGAGCAGTTGCAAGCCCAGCAGGAACAGCGGCAGTCCGAATACGGCGAACGCCTTGGAACTCCACCCGTCCGGGACGCCGTAGAAATCGAAATGCGTCGGGACGCGTTCGGGGATGCGTCCCCAAAGTACGACGCCCGCGCAGACAGGCAACAGGATACAGGCGGAAGTCAGTAACAGATTACGTTTCACGGGAAGAGCCTCCTTTCAAGTCGGCAATCCAGAACAGCGCGTCCTCTAGTACGGACGTATTCAACTGGTAGTAGATGTAATTTTTCTCGCGGGTCTCGAACACGAGTTCGGCGTGTTTCAGGACGCTTAGGTGATGGGAAATCGTGGCCCCGGTGAGGCCGAATCGTGCGGAAATTTCCCCGGCGGAGAGTTTCCCGTCTTTGAGAAGCGTCAGGATTTCCCGCCGGACGGGGTTCGACAACGCTTTGAACGTCTCCCCGAATCCCATGTCCACCCCTCTTTCTATTTAGAAGTTCTTCTAAATACAGAGTAGCACAAAACGCCCCCGCTGTCAAGGGGCGTTTTGAAGTTTTTCTAAATAGCCGGAGCTTGACATACCGCGCAAAACTGCTATAATTTGGGCGTATTACTTGAATACTGATTGCAAGGGGGAAATTCTATGGCGTATATCTGCAACACGGATAAAAAGTCCAGTCCGAAGCATCATCAGGCGATGTTGGATGAACACAAGGCGGCGGCTTACGGGGCGGGATACGACCAGCCGATAGCGAAAATCCAGAAGGACATTGTGTTCCTGTACGAGAACGGTGTCGGACTGGTGGCGTTCGGCTACGCCAGCGGCGTTGTGAACAGCGTCCCGGACGAGGAAGAATACTCCACGCCGCTGAATCTGTTCACCTTCCTGAATCCGCCGATTTCCGCCGCTAAAATGAAGGAAATTACCGGGCACGATTTCTTTTTCCCGAAAACGGTGTTTTCCATTTCCGACGAGGACGCGCAGAAACTTATCGACAGCATGAAATAACACGGAAACGGACTGACTTTTTGCAAGTCGGCCCGTTTCCGTGTTGCTATGGTGTTTTCCGGTCAAATCGACAGCGGCAGTCCGTTCAGCCAGCGGCGCAACAGGTCAAAGGCGTGGTTCGCGGCGAGGTTCTGCAGGATATCGCGGCGGCGGCGGCCCAAGTCCAGCGCGCGGCAGAAGGTGCCCTCCGGCGTGGCGAGGCCCACGTACACCGTACCGACTTCGACGCCGCGCTCGTCGCGGTCGGGACCCGCGACGCCCGTCACGGATACCCCCACGGGCGCGCCCGTCACCTTGCATACGCCCTCCGCCATTGCCCGCGCGGTCGGCTCCGATACCGCGCCGTGCGCGTCGAGTAAACCGGCGTCGACGCCCAGCACGTCGGCCTTGACTTGCGTCCAGTAGCTGACGACGCCGCCCCGGTACACTGCCGATACGCCCGGAATCGCCGTCAGGCGCGCGGCGAGTTGTCCGCCCGTACAGCTTTCGGCGGTCGCCAGCGTCAGCCCGCGCGCCCGTAGCCCCGACACGCACGCGTATTCCAGCCCTTTCACGTCGACGCCGTAGACGATATCGCCCAGCGCCGCCGCCACTTCCGACACCACCGGAGACAACATCGCTTCCGCCGCCTGTACGCTCTCCGCCTTCGCCGTCGCCCGGAGACGGACTTCGCTCGGTTTCGCGTAAGTCGCGAGGGTCGGGTTGCTCATACGCTCCATTTTGTCGCGCAAAAGCTCCTCGATTTGGCTTTCCCCCATGCCGAATGTCATGATATCGCGGGAGACAATCACCTCTTGCGACAGCCGCCGCAAATAGGGGATTGCGTAGCCTTCCAGCATGGTACGCATTTCAAACGGCGGCCCGGGGAGCATGAGGACGTGTACGCCGTCCTCCTCGAACGCACAGCCCGGGGCCGTGCCGACCGGGTTGCCGAAAATCACACAGTCCACGGGGAGTTCGGCCTGCCGGATATTGTTTTCGGGCATGGGCGCGTGTAAGTTGCGCTCGTAGCGGACGCGGATTTGCGCGACAATCTCCGGATGGAGTACGAGTTCGCGCCCGAACGCGCGGCAAATCGTCTGCTTCGTGAGGTCGTCGTAGGTGGGGCCTAAGCCGCCCGTCGTGATGATGATGTCTGCGCGGCGCCGCGCCTGCTCGACGGCCTCCCGGAGACGCCCGGCGTTGTCGCCTACGACCGTATGCCAATAGACGTTGATTCCCAGCGCCGACAGTGCCTGTGAAAGTTCCTGCGCGTTGGTGTTGGCGATATTCCCAAGCAACAGCTCCGTGCCCACCGCGATAATTTCGGCGATATGCGACATAGTTTACCCCCTTCCGCCGTTACGGCTTCACCCACTGCCATTCCGTACCCGACAGCGCCTCCGCGCACAGACTTTCCACGTCAAGCGCCGCCTCCGCCGTTTCCACGTCCGGCAACTGCGGCCTCGTCGCGGGGTGGCGCGGCGTGAAGACGGTACAGCAGTCCTCATAAGGCAGTATCGACGTTTCATACGTGCCGATTCTCTGCGCGGTGTGGATGATGTCGACTTTGTCCATGCCAATCAGCGGGCGGAGTACGGGGAGCGACACGACGCTTTCCGTCACGGCGAGGGCCTTCATGGTCTGGCTTGCCACCTGTCCAAGGGATTCCCCCGTGACAAGCGCCGTCACCCCCGACTGTTTCGCCACGGCCTGCGACAGCCTCATCATGAACCGCCGCATAATGAGGGTAAAGTACGCCTCCGGGCAGTGCTTCCGGATTTCCTCTTGAATGCGCGTAAACGGCACAATGTGAATTTTCATGCGCCCACAGGAGGAAGTCAGGAGTTTGGCGAGCTGTAGGACTTTATCCTGTGCCTGCGGGGAGGTGTACGGCGGGGATACGAAATGAATCAACTCCAGTTCGACGCCGCGCCGCGCAATCATCCACGAGGCTACCGGGGAATCCAGTCCGCCGGAAATCAGGCTCAGCGCGCGCCCGCCCGTACCGACGGGCAAACCGCCCGCGCCGTTGACCGACGGCGTGTGGACATACGCTGCCTTTTCGCGGATTTCCACGTATACTGTCAGGTCGGGGTTGTGCATTTCGGCGCGGACTTCCGGGAAGGTCTCCGCGAGAAGTCCGCCGACGGCCTGACTGACCTGTATCGAGTTCATCGGGTACTGCTTGTCGGCGCGCTTGGTCTCGACTTTGAACGTGCGCGCTTTCGCAAACTCCCCGGCGAGATAGCGCGCGGCGGCCTGCCGGATAGCTTCCGGGTCACGTTCGCACGGCATGGCGCGGGCGACGCGCACGACGCCGAACACCTCCCGGGCGGCGTCGAACGCGGCGTCCATATCGCAGTCGCCGCCGAGAGGCTCGACGTAAATCGTACTCTGGCGTAGATAAATCTGGAAACTGCCGTACCGCCGCAGACGCCGACTGACATTCGACAGCAGTCTGTCCTCGAACGCGCGGCGGTTGAGGCCTTTCAGCACGACTTCCCCCAGTTTCAGAAGCAATGTCTCTTTGATTTCCATGGAATCCCCCGTCCGTTTCTGAATTTGGCCCATTATAGCACGCCGCGAACCGGATTTCCACCGCCGACGCGAATTTACTGTAATAAGTTCCTCTTACCCCTCTTTTTTTCTGTAAATGTGTTGTAATGGAGGGTCTTCTTTGCGTTGATATTTTTTTCAGAAAAGACTTGCAAAGCGTCGAAAGGCATGGTATAATAAAAAATGGAAGCATAAAAGCGGCAAGCCGTGAGGTGTTCCAGCACCCCACGGCCCCATGTGGAGTGCAAGCACCACTCAACACGGCATTTTATTGCGCCACGGTGTATTATACCCATTTTCCGTGTTTTTACAAGCCGGGAATGGGCTATTCAGCCGTGTTCGCCGTTGATTTTATCAAGGCGGTGTTGAGAAAGCTACTCAACACCGCCTTTTATGCTTCTGGCGGGAGACTTGCGGGGCGCGGATACGCTCCGCGCTTCGCGGGATTCCCTGTCAGAAGTACCGGAAACTGGTTTGAAAGGAGGTTGTGCGGCGGATAATAACAGAAATCCCCCCATTTTGGGCTTGTAAGCCCGCAGAATCGGAGGAATATTATGACCGACCAAGAATACAACGAAAATGTATTGAAACTCCTCTCTGTTACAACGCTGAGCATGGAAATTGACCGTCCTCTCTCCGCTGTGAAAGAAGCAATGGGCCAATGGGATGAGCTGTTGAAGGACAGAGAAGACTGTAAAGAAACTTGCGAGGGCCTGTTCTTTGACTTGGAGAAGGGGAGCATTCCCTTGACCCCGAAAAATCAGGCGGAAATCGCAAAATTGAAGCGGAGTTTGTACCCGTTGCTCCTTTGTGACCTCGGCAAGTGCTATGAACACGAGAAGCGCTATCAAGACGCGGAGGATGTTCTGCTTAAAGCGAAGTTTTTAGGTTCCCAAGGCGCGGAAGTCCTGCTCTTTGCCCTGTACGCTCTGCACCTCCGCGAGATGGGAAAAGACATTGTCGTGCTGGTAAACGCCTTTAACCGGATGAAAGAAATCGACGTTTTCTCTGAGAAAATCGTAAACGAGATTAACAATGAGTATATTCACTCGGCTGCGTTGAGCATACTGTCCGATTTCTATCGCGTATTCGACCATGACAACGGCAAGTCTTTTGAGTGTCTTGTCAATGCCCTGAAACTCGAATGGCCGGACGATGTTCGGGCAAAACTCCGGTCGCAACTTAGCCATTTCCGCAAGGATTACCGGAGCGGCACATACAGATACGTGGAATAAACGTCATCGAACCGTATCTCACCCCCGGCCCTTTGAAACACCTCCTCCTTTGTTGTCACAGAGAGGCGGAGTAAATCGAACCCCCTGCGCGCCGCGCGGCGTACAGGGGGATTTCTTATCGTTTGTAGCTGTCCTTCAGGGACACGCTACGGTTAAAAACGAGGTGTCCGGGGCGGGAATCCTTGTTGTCGAGGCAGAAGTAGCCGAGGCGCATAAACTGGAAATTCGCGGGGGCGGCGGCGTCTTTCAGCGTCGATTCCACCTTGCAGCCCGTCAGGACTTCCAGCGAAGCGGGGTTCAGACATTCCATGAAGTCTTTCCCGGCGTCGTCGGGGGAGGCGTCCGAAAAGAGGTTGTCGTAGAGACGCACTTCGGCGTCAAGGGCGGTCGCGGCGTCGACCCAGTGAAGCGTCGCGCCTCTGACTTTGCGCCCGTCGGCGGGGTCTCCGCCCTTACTGTCGGGGTCGTACTCGCAGAGCACCGCCGTAAGATTGCCGTCGGCGTCGTGCTCACAGCCCGTACAGCGTACCAAGTACGCCCCTTTCAGGCGGCATTCCAGCCCGCCCGGGCTGAGACGCTTGTACTTCGGCACGGGCTTTTCCAGAAAGTCGTCGGCCTCAATCCACAGCTCCCGCGAAAACGTCACCTGACGCGTACCCGCCGCCGGGTCTGTCGGGTTGTTCTCGACCGTCACGCTCTCGCTCTGTCCCTCCGGGTAGTTCGTGATAATCAG
>CAMHDB010000003.1 GCA_946183715.1 uncultured Oscillibacter sp. | reverse complement strand
CATGGACATCGTAGACAAGATTTGTGCCGACGCCGAACCCACCGACGACAACGGCACGATTCCCGCCGACGAACAGCCTATTATCGAATCCATCACCATCCGGGAACAGTAACGCATACTCCGCGCCGGAGACGGCGCGGACTTTTTATGGAGGCTTTGTACATGAAAACGACGCTAGTCATTATGGCGGCGGGGCTTGGCTCCCGCTACGGCGGCGACAAACAAACGACCGGAATCGGCCCCCACGGCGAACCCCTCATGGAATACTCTATCTACGACGCAATCCGCGCCGGATTCCGGAAAGTCGTCTTTATCATCCGCCCGGAATCGAAACCCGTCATAGAGGAATTGTTCGGGAATCGCCTCTCCCGCTTCCGTACCGACGCCGGGGAGGCCGTGGAAGTCGAATACGCCTTTCAGGACTTTTCCAGCGTCCCGAGTTTTTATCACATCCCGCCCGAACGCAAAAAGCCCTTCGGTACGGCCCACGCGCTGTTGTGCGCGGCGGAGGCCGTCCGGGAGCCCTTCTGCGTCATCAACGCCGACGACTACTACGGAATCGACGCCTACCGCGTCATGCACGACGCCCTGACTACTCTGCCCCCGGAAGGCTCCGCGTTAATGGTCGGCTATATTCTCAAGAACACGCTTTCCGAAAGCGGCACGGTCTCCCGGGGAATCTGTACCGTGGAAAACGGTATCTTACAGGGCATTACGGAACGCCTGAAAATCGGGCCGTCGCCCTCTGGAGGCCTCTGGGACGAGGACAGCGGCGTAGCACTGCGCCCCGACGATATCGCCTCTATGAATATGTGGGGCTTCGCGCCGTCGATTTTCCCGGCGTTCCGGCGCGAGTTCGAAAATTTCTTGCGCACTGCCGGGGACAATCCGAAAGCGGAATGTTATCTCCCGTCGGTCGTCGACGCCGAACGCGCGGCGGGACGCCTGTCGGTACGCGTCCTGACTTCCTCCGCGCAGTGGTTCGGCATGACGTATCAGCAGGACGCCCCGCGCGTCGCGGAAAGCCTCCGCGCCCTGCACGCCGCCGGGACGTATCCCGAGACGCTTCTGCCGTAAACCGGGCATACTACACAGCAAACACGACAGGAGGATTTTCCCTTGAACAACGACAGCAGATTACAGGAATACGCCCGCTTACTGGTACGCGTCGGGCTGGACGTGCGCCGGGAACAGCGGCTCGTGATTTCGGCCCCGGTGGAGTGCGCGTACTTCGCGCGGATGTGCGCACGCGAGGCCTACGGGGCGGGCTGTAAGGAAGTGGTCACGAACTGGGTCGACGACGACATGACGCGTATGAAGTACCTGTACGCCGACGATACGATTTTCGATACCGTTCCGGCGTGGCGGGAGCGCTTCTACAACGACTATGCCCGGGAAGGCGCGGCGTATCTGGTGATTTCGGCCACCGACCCCGAAAACCTGCGGGGCGTCGACCCGGCGCGGCTCGTCAGAAGCCAGCGCGCGTCGGGGAAGGCACTGGAGGAGTTCGACAGACTGCAAATGTCCAGCGCGTTCCCGTGGTGCATTGCGTCCATTCCGATTCCGGGCTGGGCCGGGAAGGTATTCCCGGACTTGTCGCCGGAACGCGCCGTGGACGCCCTCTGGGACGCCATTTTCCACGCAATCCGGATTCGGGGCGACGGGCAGTCCGTAGAGCGCTGGCGCGAACATCTCGACACCCTCCACCGCCGGACTGTCAAATTGAACGCTATGCGCTTCCGCTCCCTGCACTACGAAAACGCGCTGGGCACCGATTTCACGATTGAACTCCCGGACGGCCACATCTGGGAATCGGGCGAGGACGCCACCCCCGCCGGACAGAAATTCATTGCTAACATCCCCACGGAGGAAATTTTCACCGCCCCCCGCCGCGACAGCGCCAACGGCGTCGTCTACGCCTCCATGCCGCTCGTACACGAGGGCAACATCATCGACAAATTCCGCTTTGTCGTCCGCGACGGGAAAATCGTGGAAGCACACGCGGAGCGCGGGGAAGACGAACTCAAAGCCGCGATTTCCGTCGACGAGGGCGCGGCCTACTTCGGGGAAGTCGCGCTCGTCCCCTATGACAGCCCGATTTCCAACCAGAAACTGCTCTACTACAATACGCTGTTCGACGAAAACGCCGCCTGTCATATTGCGTTCGGGGAGGCGTACCCGTGCATTGAGGGCGGGCGGGGCATGTCGAAAGCGGAATTGAAGGCGCGCGGCCTCAACGATTCCATTACCCATGTCGATTTCATGGTCGGGACGCCGGACTTGCGCATTACGGGCACGACTGCGGACGGGCGCGAGATTCCGGTCTTTACGGACGGGAATTTCTCCCCGGAGCTGTCCTGACGGAAAGGGGCGGAGAGCATGTACGAACTGCGTCAGACGGACGAAAACGCGCTGATTTGCGACGGCGCGAAAGTCATGGGCGACGTGACGCTCGGCGCGGGCGTGTGCGTGTGGTACAACGCAGTCATCCGCGGCGACGACGGCGCGATTGTCGTCGGCGACGAGACCAATATACAGGACTGCGCCGTACTGCACGAGGGCACGAAAGTCGGGCGGGGGTGTACGATTGGGCACGGGGCGATTGTACACGGCTGCACCGTGGGCGACAATACGCTCATCGGCATGGGCGCGGTTGTCCTCAACGGCGCGCGAATCGGGAATAACTGTATTGTCGGGGCGGGGGCGCTCGTCACGGGCAAAATGGACGCCCCCGACGGCTCTATGATTCTGGGCAGTCCGGCGAAAGTCACGCGCGCGCTGACTGACGAGGAAATCGAGCGGAACCGGGTTTCGGCGCGGAAGTACCTGCAATTCGCGCGGGCCTGCCGCGATTCCCTGTCCTGAAGCGCGGGAAAGTCCCTGTCACGACCTGACAGGGACTTTCGTTATCCGTTCTCCGGACTGCGGGCAATGCTGTTTTGCAAGGTTTCGAGGGCCTTTTCCATGCCCTTGCGCGTCCCCCACGCGCGGCGCACGTCGTCGGGGTCGAGAATGCGGCAGTGCTTGGTCAACTCGTTCTGCTGTAAGCGCCAGCCGTTGGCCTCCGCGAGGGTGTCCCAGACCATCTGCCCGCCCATCGTCGGCGTCGGGATGTTCGGGAGCGAGATTTCCGAGTCGAGAATCTCGTTGAGCTGTCGAATGAGCGTGGGCGTCGTGGAAATCGCCGCCAGTACGTTGATGAAATTCACCATAGCCAAAACCACCTTGTTCCGTGCTGTAAGTTGCCAGTATTTTCCATGATACACGAACGCCGCGCGTTTGTCAAGAATCCCGTCGAAGCCTGACGGAATTTCTGTGGGGGCGGAAAGACATTGTGAAAGTTCCACAATTTTCCGGTTTAACCTTATAAAAAATGACGATTGCGAAATTTTTGACAATGTGCTATGATACCTGTTGCAATGCGAAACGGCGGGCCGATTGCGGGAAAGGCCCGGCATTTCCGCGCCCCGTGTCCGACAGGCCCGGGGTGAAAAGAAAGGGGTATTCTACTATGGCGATTGCGAAAATTGGTATCAATGGTTTTGGACGGATTGGCCGTCTGGTTCTGCGGGCCGCTATGAAGCTCGACGGCGTGGAAGTCGTCGGCATCAACGACCCCTTCATGAATCTGGACTATATGGTCTATATGCTCCGCTATGACACCACGCACGGCATGTATCCCGGTACCGTAGAGGCCGCCGACGGCAAGCTGGTTGTGGACGGCAAGCCCATCTCCATCTTCACCGCCAAGGAAGTCAAAGATATCCCTTGGGCCAGCGTCGGCGCGGAGTATATCTGCGAATGCACGGGCATTCACCTCAAGAAGGAACTCTGCCAGGGCCACATTGACGCCGGCGCGAAGCACGTCGTTATGGGCGCTCCCTCCAAGGACGATACCCCGATGTTCGTGTTTGGTGTCAACAACAAGAAGTACACCTCCGACATGACCTTTGTCTCCAACGCTTCTTGTACCACCAACTGCCTCTCCCCGATTGCCAAGGTTCTGAATGAGAAGTTCGGCATTGTCAAGGGCCTCATGACGACGGTTCACTCCGTGACCCCGACCCAGAAGCTCCTCGACGGCCCGTCCATGAAGGACTGGCGCGGAGGCCGTGCCGCTACCGGCAACATCATTCCGTCCACCACCGGCGCCGCCAAGGCCGTGGGCAAGGTCATTCCGGAACTCAATGGCAAGCTGACCGGCATTTCCATGCGCGTGCCGACCCTGGACGTGTCCGTGGTCGACCTGACCGCCATTCTGGATAAGCCCGCCTCCTACGCCGACATCTGCGCCGCCATGAAGGAAGCCTCCGAAGGCGAACTGAAGGGCGTACTGGGCTACACCAACGAAGAAGTCGTTTCCTCTGACTTCCTCGGCTGCCCCATGACCTCCATTTTCGACGAGAAGGCCGGACTGTCCCTCGACGACCACTTCTGCAAGGTTATCTCCTGGTACGACAACGAGTGCGGCTACGCCAACAAGATGGCCGAACTCATCCGCTATATGTGCTCCGTGGACAACGCCTGATTTGTCCGCAAGCGCGCGCCCGTCGGGTTTCCCGGCGGGCGTTTCCGTTTTGTGACGCCTTTCCGCATAAAAGCGCCCCTCCCGGCAAGGGAGGGGCGTAACGTTTCCGGATTACCCGGCAAAATAGCGGTACAGGAACGTCACAATCTGTCCGCGGTCGCAACTGCGGAGGGGCGCGAACGTCGTGGCGGTGGTGCCGCGCGTGACGCCCCTGCCGTAGGCCCATGCAACCGCGTCGCGGTAGTAGGAATCCGCCGCGACATCCTCAAACGGACAGTTTTCCACTCTCTCCGCGTTGCCGAACGTGCGGTACAGGAGTGTAATGAACTGACTGCGCGAAACGGTCTTGTCAGGGGAGAACGTACTTTCCGTGGTGCCCATCGTGATATCGTGCTCCGCCGCCCAGAGTACGGCCTTGTAGTAATAGGCCCCGGGGTCAAGGTCGGTGAAGGGGCTTTCCGCCGCGGACGGTTCCGGAGCCCCCGCCGCGCGCCACAGGAATGTGACTGCCTGTGCCGCCGTACAGGGTTCTTTCGGGCTGAATGTCGTGTCGGTGGTGCCGCTCACAATGCCGTTTTGAACCGCCCACACAACGGCGTCGTAGCAGTAACTTTGCGTCGAAACGTCCGCGAAAGACAGGTTCACGGGCACGGCGACTTTCGGGGGTTGCGCCGCGAAGCGGGCTGTCAGCACGGTGTCCCGCGTGACGCAGAAGCGGTAGACGGACTCTGTGGACACGCTCGTTTCGTTGTCGGCGTACCATCTGGTGAAGGTATAACCGTCGTGCGGGGTGGCCTCGACTTGCGCGAAGTCGCCGTAGCGGAACGCGCCGCCGCCGAGTACCATACCGGACTTGTCGCTGTCAGGTGCCGCCGTGACCGTGTACGCCGCCTCCGCCGCCTCCCCGGACAGGTCGGACGTACTCGCAATCGTCGTGCCGTCGGGCGCGGTCAGGGTATAATCGGCGTCGCCGTCCTCTATGGCCGGAATTACGCCTTCCAGCGTCTCGCCCGCTGAAAGCGGAATGCCGAGATAGTCCACGCCCCGCGTGACGTTCGCCGTCTGCGCGGAATACTCGTCAATGCCGATATTCACCGGCTCCGGCTCCGCGGAATCGGACTCCCGGCGCGTCACCGACACCCGGTAGGCGCCGTCGAGTGGCAGAATCACGACTTTCTCGCCGTTCCCGTTGACCGCCGAAATGATACTGCTTCCGCGTATCTCCTGCGGGTTCTCGTTGACAATCTGCGCGACCATGCCGCCGTTCTCGTCCCGGACGGACACGTCCACGTCACAGTTCACGCGGACAATCCGGTACTTCCCCTCGTTGAGGGAGACTTGCGCGCCGCGCTTGTAGTTGTCGTCCATGGAGGCCATCCACGCGTAGCACAGCTCCCACGAATGCGCCTCCGCGATTCTGGAGAGGTTCGCGATTAGTGTCGTGGTGTCGTTAGGGTGCTTTATAAACAGGTTCACCAGCAGGTCCGACAGCACCGCGCCCGCACTGCGCAGCGTCTCCTCGTCGTAGTCGGTGACTTGCGCCTCGTTGACCGCCGTCACCAGCCAGTCGGAGACCATCGAGAATGCCTCTTCGTGACTGCTCAGGAAGTAGGAGCCCACAAGTTCGGGCCAGCCCTCAACGGCCTGCCGCTGGATGGAATTGAGAATCGTCTTCTGTTGCTTTTCCGAACAGCCGAACATAATAGAGCAGAGTTCGCGAATCTCGCCCTGATAGCGCTCCACGTAGTTTTCGCGGCTCTGGAGGTAGTCGCGAACCAACAGCGCGACGTAGTTCGACAGGTACACGCCCTGCGAGTAATTATTCTTCGGGTCGTCCTCCACGACGGACCTGTCTTTCAAGAACAGATTCACCAAGCTCAGCTTCTGCATGCGGAAGTTGTCTACGTCGTAGCCGTCCGTGCTGTCCATGGCGCGGTAAATGCGGAGCATGGCGGCGCGTTCGGAGGGGTAGTTCGAGGACGCCTGCGCGGAGGGCAGATAGCGGTCGATTCCGTAGCGCCCGAACCCCATCCCCGACGGCGCCACGAACGGCACGGGGTCGCTCTGGTTAATAATGTTGAAAATGTTGTAGTAGACTTCCTGATTGCGAACCTCGTTGAGCAGAGCCCCGGCGGGAGTCTCAAAGCAGTAGGCGTACACGTCCTCCGGGGAGTATGTGATATCCGCGCCGAAATCGTAGCCTTGGTCGAGCGCGCCGCCTACCAGATTCGCGGTCGCGGCGGCACGGCTGAAGCCTGTTACCCAGAATTTCACAGGGCCTGCGATTTTCCGCTTTTGAATGTAGGATTTCAGATAGTCGAGGACGTTGTTTTTCGCGGTGTCGAATCCCTCGTGCTGTCCGTCCTCGCCGATGGTGAAGTTGCTCGCCCACTCGCGCCCGTAGCCGCCCCCGCGTATGGCGACAGCAATCAGCGTATAAGTTTGGCCGTTGAGCGTCACGGGCTTGCTCCCCGATATGACCCCGATGGAATCGGTCTCCGGGCGCTGGGTGAACCAGTCGTTTGTGCTGACAGCCGCCTCCGCCACGCCGATACTTTGCAGCAGATTCCGCGCGTTGATACTCTTGTTCGCGTAACGGGTCTGGTCTTCGCTGGCAAAGGCCGACAGCGCCAAACTCACGCTCATGGTCGCGAGGCTCGGGTTGTACTGGTACGCGGAATTGGCAAAGTAGTCGTCGGAGTAGTAGCAGACGGCGGAGTAGTCGCGGATGTTCGGATAGCGGAACGTCAGTTTCCGCACGCCGCTTTCGGCGAGGAGTTCGGCGACAAGTTGCTCGCGGAGTGTTTCGAGGGCGTCGGCGTTGAGGACTTCGTAGTAGCCGTCCGTCTGGATATCGTTCAGAAAGCGGCGTGTAAAGTCAAATTCCTGTCCGGACAGCTCCTGCAAAAAGGCCACCGTCGACAAATCGTCGCGTATTGATAATTCCGCCGCCGACTGCGACGCCGCGTTCGCGTACTGGTACGCGGCGGTGTCGTGGGCGTCGTAGGGGCCCTCCTCCGCCTGTTCGCCGTCGAGCGGCGCGCGGTCGGTCAGAAGCACGACTTTCCGGTTGGAAGTCGTGCCTTCTTCCGTGATGCCTTTGGCGTAATGGAACGCCGTGGAAAGCGTTCCGCCGCGTTCGGCACGGCCCAGCGCGGTTTGCAAGTCGCTCTCTGAGGAAACCGCGCTCACCGTGCATGACGGCCCCTCCGGCGGGACGCCCAAGCGCCAGTACAGTACGCTGACTTGGCTTTCCGCGGCCCGAAATTCGTCGAAGAGCTGTCGGGCGGCGGCGCTCATGACATTGACGGTGGAATCGTCCGCCGACGCCGACGGCAGAAACGCGAGTACGACTTCCGCGCGCGTCGGCGAGGCCCCGTCGCGGTCTCCCGGGCGCGACGAGTTCCGGCGGTACAGCCAGAAGCACAGCAGGAACAGCAACAGTAGAAACACTGCGAGTATCCACAGGTATCGCTTGGTCTCCGTTTTTTTCATGCAAAATCTCCCTTCTTTTATTCGTTCCGGCGGACGGTCTCACGCGGAGAGAAAGTAAACGGTCTGTCCGGGCAGAATATCCGTCGTCGGAAAGGCTACCGTATCGGACGGGACGCAGAACGCCGGACGCACGCCGTTTTCATTGTAGGCGTTGCCACTCCCGAGGGAGCCGTCCGGGCCGATTCCGTAGGCGGCGGAGAGGTAGTACGTATCGGGCGTGCGCAACCACCAACTGACGGCGGCGCCGTTTTCGCGCGTGGCGGTACGGTGTTCCGGGACGCCGAAATAGGACAGCGCGCCGCCCTCTTTCCCGGCGTTGACAAGGTCTGTAAAGCCCGTCTCCGTACACGAGAGCAGGAAAATCTCCCGGCTGACCGTCTGCACCGCGTCCCCCGACACGCCGAGCGCGTCCGGGGCCGTGACCGCGATGTCGACAAACGGAATCAGTGGCTGTACGGCGTCGAGATACTGGACGTACTCCGTATTCAGATAGCGGTCGATGTCGCTGTCGGGGTAGGCGGCGCTGTAGTTGTTGAACGGGCGGACTTCCGGCAGTACGTCCCGGCGCAACAGGAGCGTATTCCCGGCGTAGTCGGCGGTCAGGACGAGGAACGGGACATAGGCCCCGTCCTCCGGCAGGTAGACCGTGCAGGAATCCGGGCGGACTTCATACGACAATTCCCCGACGTTGACGCCTTCTCCCACAATATTCACCTCCGGCAGTACGCCCCCGAACAGTTGCGCCGCGCCTTCCTCCGGTTCGCCGGGTACTGGTTCCGTGTCCGGGTTCTCCGTTACGGGCAACGTTTCCTCGTCGGGTTCGTCGTCAGGTACCGTTTCCGCGTCCGTGTCGCCGGGCGTCACTTCTCCGGATACGGACGCCTCGTCGGGCACTGCTTCCGCGTCCGGGTTCTCCGGTACGGGCGTTTCCGCGTCCTCGCTGTCGGGTACAGTCCCCCCGGCGTCCGGAAACTCCTCGAAATCGCCGGGTTCCTCCTCCCCGCCCCCGCCGCAGGCCGTCAACAGCAACAGTAAAACAGTCAAAATGGCAATCAGTCGGCAATGGCGGCGCATAAAACCTCCTCCTTATCGTCTATTCGGTCATGCGGTCGGCCTCCGTAATGGGGCGTATCGGGCGGCAGGGCACCCCGGCGGCGAACGTATCCGGCGGGATGTCGCGCGTGACGACGCTCCCCGCGCCGATGACGCTCCCGGCCCCGATTGTCACGCCGCCGCAAATCGTCACATTGCCCGAAATCCAGCAGTTGTCGCCGATTGTAACCGGCTTCGCGTACTCCCGGTTCGACAGCGTGCCGTCCGGCTTCTTGTACACGTTCCGCTCCTGCCAGCGCAACGGGTGGACGGGCGTCAGAATCGAGACGTTCGGCCCCATAAACACGTTGTCGCCGATGTGTACCGGGGCGCAGTCCAGACAGGTAAAGTTGAAATTCGCGAACGAGTTCTCCCCGATGGACGTAAAACAGCCGTAGTCGAACCACACCGGCCCGCGAATATAGACGCCCGGGCCGCGCTGGATGTTCCACTCGTCCAAAATCGCCCGACGCTTTTCGACTTCGGCCTCCGGCGTCTCGTTGTACGCCTTGCAGAGTGCGGACGCCTTTTCGCGTAAGGCCGTCAGTTCGGGGTCGGCGGGGTCGTACAAGGCCCCGCCGAGCATTTTTTCCTTTTCGGTCATAATTTCACGACATTTCCCTTGACGGTCTCCGCGATAACCTCCACTTCCACGAGCGCGCCCTTGGGGAGTTCCTTCACCGCCACGCAACTGCGCGCCGGCTTCGTGGTAAAGTAGCGGGCGTAGACGGCGTTGAAGTCCGAGAACAGCGCCATGTCGCTGAGGTAGCAGTTGACCTTTACGGCGTACTGGAAATCGGAAGCGCCCGCGCGGAGTACCGCGCCGAGATTCTCCATGACGCGCGCGGCCTGTTCCTCGATTCCGCCCTCAACGATAGTCCCCGTGGCGGGGTCGAGGGGAATCTGTCCGGACGTGTAGAGCATGCCGCCCGACACGATGGCCTGTGAGTACGGCCCCACGGCTTCGGGGGCGTCCGGGGTGTAAATCGCTTTCATAGTTGACCTCCTGTCACTGCATTTCCTGTATGCGGTCCGTCATGATACGGAATCCCGCCTTCGTGAGCGCTTCCTTGATACTGCGAATCTGGTCAAAGTCGCGGGTCTCCATGCCGATTTTCAGGAAGCAACTGGAAATCGCCATATTGGCGTCGGAGCGCTCGTGGTGGACGGACACGACATTCGCGCCGCACTCGGAGATAATCTGGCTGACGCCGACAAGCTGTCCGGGCTTGTCCTCCAGCGCGATTTGCAGGACGCTGTTCCGCCCGCCCATGACCAGCCCGCGCGTGATGACGCGCGAGAGTATATTCACGTCGATGTTGCCGCCCGATACCACGCAGACGGCCTTTTTGCCCTCAATGGGCACCTTGCGGAACATCGCCGCCGCCACGCTGACGGCCCCCGCGCCTTCGGCGATTAGTTTCTGCTGTTCGATGAGCGCGAGAATCGCCGCCGCGATTTCGTCCTCGGACACCGACACCATTTCGTCCACGTACTCCCGCGCCATAGCGTAAGTCAAATCGCCGGGGGTCTTGACGGCGATACCGTCGGCGAACGTCGCCACGGTGTCAAGGGTAATAATGCCGTCCTCCCGGAAACTGCGTACCATGCTCGGCGCGTTCTCGGCCTGTACGCCGTAGACTTTGATATTCGGGTTCAGATTCTTGATGGCGTAAGCCACCCCGGCGAGAAGTCCGCCGCCGCCGACGGGCACTATCACGGCTTCCACGTCCGGCAACTGGTCGAGGATTTCGAGGCCAATCGTACCCTGTCCGGCCATGACAAGCTCGTCGTTGAACGGGTGAATAAACGTGGCCCCGGTCTCCTGTTGCAGACGGCAGGCGTACTCGTAGGCGTCGTCGTAGGCCCCGGGCACGAGGCGCACTTCCGCGCCTAAACGCTTCGTCGCCTCTACTTTGCTAATCGGCGCGCCGTCGGGCATACATACAATGCTGTGCGCGCCCATCTTCGTCGCGGAGAGCGCCACGCCCTGCGCGTGGTTCCCCGCCGAACAGGCCAGAATCCCCGCCGCGCGCTGTTCGGGCGTCAGCGACGCGATTTTGTTGTAGGCCCCCCGGAGTTTGAAACTGCCCGTGACCTGTAAGTTTTCGGTCTTGAGGTAGATTTGCGCGTCGTGGCGCAGATTCTGCGCGTAGAGCAGGTCGGTTTTCCGCGCCACACCTTTGAGTGTGTAGGCGGCCTGATAGATTTTGTCGAGCGTCATAGTACCTCCCCGACGGGCGGCGGGAGCGCCGTCCGTCCGTGTATAGTCTTGCTACCCTATCTAACCGCAATTGACAGCATTTGTCAAGCAAAATTTGCGCGGCGCTATGTACGGAAATTTTACGCATACCGCGCGGCGCGAAAAGCGGTTGCAATCCGGCGGGGCGCGTGTTAGAATGGGACACGACTTTTACAAGGAGTGTGGGAACATGGCGAATCTGAACGCGGGCGACCTCATCGGCGCGATTCTCAACGCGAGTACGGGGACAAACCAGAGTAACCAGAACGCGCAAAACGCCGGACTGAACCTCGGCGACTTGGGCGGACTGGTACAGGCAATCCAGAACACGAAAATTCTGGACGCGGAGAAGCTCAACGCCCTGAAAACGGGCTTACTGTCACTGGCGGGCAGTGACGACCTCGCCGGGGCGCTCAAACTGAAACTGGCCCCGCTGCTGGCAGTCTTGCAGACCGTACAGGGCGGCTCGGCGGAATCGAACCAGAAGGCGTGGGATTTGATTAAGCCGTTCCTCGGCGACAAGGACAAGCTCACGTCGCTGGTCTCGTCGTTCGGGCAGTACGGCGGGAATCTGCTGGACATTCTGAAGGCCGTCTTTCTCCGTAGCTGAAAACGTCCCCTCCCGCTGGCGGGAGAGGACTTGACACGGGCGGCTCCGAACAGGCCGCCGAAAGGGGGACAGTAATATGCTCTTGGCGGTCGACGTGGGCAATACCACGACTTCCGTCGGACTGTTCAAGCCCGACCGGGAACTGTGTTTTCTGGCCTCCCTCAACACCGACAGCCGGAAAACCGCCGACCAGATTTGCATGGACTTTATGAACCTGTTCGCGCTCTACGGGCACTCCCGGGAGGAAGTCACGGGCGCGATACTGTGCAGTGTGGTGCCGCCGCTGAATTTCATGATGGAAAAGGCCCTCGCGGGCCTCCTCGGACACCCTCCGATGGTCGTCGGACCGGGAATCCGCACGGGCCTGAACATCCGCCTGTCCGTACAGGCCCAGATGGGGGCCGATATCGTCGCCGACGCCGTCGCCGCCCTCGAACGCTTCGCGCCGCCTATCGTGACTATCGACATGGGCACCGCGACAACAATCGGCGTCATCACGGAGGGGCGCACTTACGAGGGCGGCTTACTGCTCCCGGGCGTGCGGGTATCGCTGGAGGCCCTCAGCCACAGCGCCGCGCAGTTGCCGGACATCTCGATACAGCGTCCCAAGGCGCTTATCGGGCGCACGACGGAGGACTGTATGCGCTCGGGCATCGTCTACGGCACGGCCTCCATGCTCGACGGAATCCTTGACCGTATCCGGGAGGAGTTCCCGGGGCGTACCGTGACGGCGGTCGCCACGGGCGGCAACGCCCCGGTCATCGTGCGCTACTGCCGCAACGAGATTGTCTACGACAAGTACCTGCTCATGAACGGCCTGTGGACTATCTACCAGAAGAACAGTCAGACGGTCATGGAGCGCTCGTAGCTCAGCAGAACCCGGTCGGCAATCAGGGCGATAAACTCGGAGTTAGTCGGCTTGCCCTTGGCGTTGCTGACGGTGTAGCCGAAATACTTCTGCAGGACTTCCAAATCTCCGCGGTCCCACGCGACTTCGATGGCGTGCCGTATGGCGCGCTCGACGCGCGAGGCCGTGGTTTTGTAATGCCGCGCGACAGTCGGGTAGAGCACTTTCGTCACGGCGTTGATGGAGTCCATGTCCTCTACGGTCATGATGATGGCGTCGCGGAGGTACTGGTAGCCCTTGATGTGGGCCGGGACGCCGATTTCGTGGATAATCGACGTGACGACGCCTTTCAAGGACAGGTCGTGCTTTGACAGGACAGGCGCCGCCGGACGGAAGGCGTAGTACATCCGGTCGAGGAGGTCTTCGATGTCGAACGGCTTGGGGAGGAAGTAGCTGGCGCCCATGTGGTGGGCCTCGGAGAGCAATTCGTCGGTGCAGAAGGAGGAGTAGAGCACTGTTCTGACGTTCTTCCGGTTCTCGCGGAGGCGGCGCAGAATGGACAGCGCGTCTTTGCCGGGGAGAATGGCGTCCATGACCAGCAAATCCGGAGACTTGGACATCGCTTCTTCCAGCGCCTTCGCGCCGTCGTCCACGCAAGCCACCACGCGGAATTTGCCGGAGGCGTTGATTTCGTCGCGCAGCATGGTGCGAAATTCGTTGTTCGCGTCGGCCAACAAAACCGTCTTTACCTGATTTGTCATCTTAATTTCCTCCCCGTAAATACAGAATCCCCGAAAATATGTTTCCGGCCTGACAGGAATCGTTCATCCTTAACCTTTATCCATAAAATACCATAAAGTGGCAAAGATTACAAGAGAAAATCCGAAAATTTTTCAAGAAAATTCTGACTTATTAGGCTTTGTTTCCCGATAAATCGATGTAAAAACAAAAAATCCGCAACTTTTTTGCATAATTCGACAATCTTTGGCAGTTTTGGCACATTTTCGTCAATTTTGGCACCGACGAAAATCCCTCCCCCGTCGCCGGAGGAGGGATTTTATCACATTGCCGCCAGCATGGTCTCCATGGAAATCCCGTAGCCCCTCGCGGGGTCCTGTAACAGGACGTGCGTCACCGCGCCGACGAATTTGCCATTCTGCACAATCGGGCTCCCGCTCATGCCCTGCACAATGCCGCCCGTCCGCGACAACAGCTCCGCGTCCGTCACGGACAGCTCCATATCGCGCCCGTCGCGGCTGTCGGGCAGGAGGCGCGTAATCTCAACGTCATACGGGCGAACCTCGTCGCCCCGGACATTCGACAGAATCTGTGCGGGGCCCTCCGACGGCTGTCCGAGGGGCATGGGCTCCCCCGTGACTTCCGCCGCGTCGAGTGTGCCGAACACCCCGCAGTCGGTATTCGCGTAGAGCGGGCCGAGGTCGCGCGTCAAGTCGAACTCGCCGCGCAATTCCCCGGCCTCGCCGCGCGCCCCCTTCTTGACCGCCTTCACCGTCGACGGCAGTACGGAACCGTCGTGAAACGGCATAAGCAGTCCGGTGTCGACGTCGGTCACGCCGTGGCCCAGCGCCCCGAATTTCCGGCTTTCCGGGTCGTACCACGTCAGCGTACCGATTCCCGCCATACTGTCGCGAATCCACGCTCCGATTTGGCACACGCCGTCCTCGTTGCGCTCCGGCTCAACCCGGATGGTCATTTCCCCGCCGTTGCGGCTGACGCGCAAATCGGCGGCCTCCTCTTCCTGTAACAGGCTCTGGAACTGCTCCACGGACGTGACGGGCGTCCCGCCACATTGCAGAATCACGTCTCCGGTACGCAGGCCGCTGTTCCGCGCGGGCGTGCCGCCGTCTATCAGCTTCACCACCATGACGCCCTTGGAGAAGAGCTTGATTCCGACCGTATGCCCGACGGGAATCAGGCTCCGGACGCCGTTCATCTCCACGGCCCCGGCGCTCGCCACGCATAGCAACAGCGCCGCCGCCATGCCGCATATCCGCTTTGCCCACGCTCCATACAAGCGAATCACCCCTTTGGAAACCATCATTTTCCGCCGTTTCCGCTGGATTCGTGCCGGAAGCTGTGGCGCGCTTAGCATGTGCCGCCGCGCCGAAATCAACCGTCACAAAATCCGGCATTCCTTCCACCGACGTTTCGCGAAAAGGGAAATTTTGGAATTTTGTGAAAAATCCCGCCGAGATTTTGATACGGCGGGAAAATTTTGCAAAATTTTCTCAAAAGGGCTTGCAAGAGGGGGAAATTTCTGTTATACTACCGATAGGGAACACAAGAGACGATAAGCGGCAGACCGCAAAGTGGCTCCAACACGATGCGGTCTTATGCGGAGTGCAGTACCCACTCGACACAGCGGACGAACGTCCGCGCCGTAGGCCTATTATACCCTTTTTTAACTTCTCCGCAATATCGGGGGGTAAGTTTGGGGATAATTGGGCTTATTGGCGACGCTTTGAACTTTTGAGGCGGTGTTGAGTTATGCGCTCAACGCCGCCTTTTGTGTTTCTGACAGTGGCGACTAGGGGACGGTTTCGTCCGTTCCCCCTGTTCCGCCCTGTCAGGACAGGAACGCCGGAATAGGAAAGAGAGGTGACGCCCGACAAATACCTATCTTAAATTTGGAAAGAAGGCATTGCATATGGCTAAAAAAAGTGTAAGCGGCTCTGTGAAGGGTGCAATTAAAGGAGCAAGGACAGGCGCAAAGGTAGGCGGCAAAATTGGAAAAGCTGTCGCAGGGCCTTTAGGAGAAGCTGTAGGAAGCGTGGTGGGAGGCGCTGTAGGAACTGCGGCTGGAGCCGTAGTCGGTGGATTTACTGGAAAATAGCGCCGTAAAAACATCTGGCGATATCCCGCTAATCACTGGATAACATCCATAATAAACGAACATACGGCGCGAATCTTACCCGGTTCTGGTTGAGATTCGCGCCCCTTGACGTTGGGGGGCTTTGCGGCTATAATGGGCGCGTAAGATTTCACAGTGTGCAAGTCAGGAGGTAGCGTATGGCGATTATTGGCGTATACAACGGCTCTTTCATCGAGACCGACCACAAGTTTGAGAAGAACCAGCGGATTATTCTGACGCCGATTGAGCGTCCCAAGGGGCCGCCCAATCCGGAAATAGCCGCAATTATTGACAAGCTCTATGGAAGCGTCCCGGACAGCGGCCTGACGCTGGAGGAAACTCAGGCGGAACGGCGGAACAAGCAATGAGACTGTTAATCGACAAATCATCCTCTCCCATTGATACGGGGGAGTTTTTTTGTTGCGCACGGCGCAAAAATCCCCCACGGGAAAGCCCGTGAGGGAGAAATTTCACTGTCTGTCCTTGAAGATGTTGAACAGGGAGCCCCAGTAGTCGTCGTCGTTATTGGCGGGTTTCTGCGCGGCGGGGTCAGCGGGAGCCGCGTCCGGTTGCGGCGGCGCGGGAGCAGGCTCCGGCTGGGGTACCGGAACGGGTTCCGGCTGTACGGGGGGCGGCGCGACGGGTTGCGACACCGGGACGGCCTCCGGCGGCGTGTACACGGGGATACTCTGCCGAACCGGAGGGGCGGCGGGGGTGTCGACACTCGACTTGGCCTTGTCGAAGCCCGTGGCAATCACGGTTACGCGGAGTTCGTCGTCCATACTCTCGTCGAAGGTCGCGCCGAAAATCGTCAGCGCGTCGGGATGTACGGCCTGCTGTACCAGACTGGCCGCTTGGTCGACTTCCTCCAGTCCGATGTCGGGGGAGCCTGTGATGTTAATCAGAATGCCGCGCGCGCCCTCAATAGAGGTCTCAAGGAGCGGGCTGGAAATCGCCATACGGGCGGCCTCCTCGGCCTTGCTCTTCCCGGCGGCGCGTCCGACGCCCATATGGGCCATTCCGGCGTCTTTCATGACGGCGGTCACGTCGGCGAAGTCCAGATTGATGAATCCGGTGTCGCGGATGAGGTCGGAGATGGACTGTACGGCCTGTTTGAGCACGTCGTCGGCGATTTCAAAGGCGTTGACGAAGGTGATTTTCTGGTCGGTGGCGAATTTGAGCCTGTCGTTGGGGATAATCACGAGGGAGTCGACTTTGCTTTCGAGTTCGGCGATACCCGCCTCGGCACAGCGCATTCTCTGCTTGCCCTCGAAGCCGAAGGGTTTCGTGACCACGGCGACGGTCAGGATATCCATTTCCTTGGCAATCTCGGCGACGACCGGGGCCGCGCCCGTGCCGGTACCGCCGCCCATGCCGGCGGTGATGAATACCATATCGGTGTCTTCCAGCGCCTTGGAGAGCTGATTCCGGCTTTCCTCGGCGGACTTGCGTCCGACTTCCGGATTGGAACCGGCGCCCTGTCCGTGCGTGAGTTTCTCGCCAATCTGGATTTTTGAGGTCGCGCTGGAGATGTTGAGGGCCTGCTTATCCGTATTGACCGCCACGAAGTCAATGCCCTTGATTCCGGAATTGACCATGCGGTTGACGACGTTACTGCCAGCTCCGCCGACTCCAATGACCCTGATGTTGACGACGCTCTCGGGTCCCGTGTCTAATCCAAATGCCATGTTTACTGCCTCCTGCCTTTCGTATCGGCGAACGCGTCCGCCGCTGTTTCTGATTCGCGTCCGCTCTATTGTATGACACTTTTCCTGTCCGGTCAAGTCCCCATTCTCAAAATTTAACGATTTTTTTACAAAGCCCCTGACAAATCCCGGAAGATTAGCGGACGTTCTGCTGGAAATAGTTCCGGTCGTCGCGGGTCAGGTCGAATGTCCCGGTCATGTTGTCCTGTATTTTCTCCCCGTTGATGTAGACCTCCAGCGCGTGGAGTTTGAAGCGGTAGTTGGCGTCGAGGGGGAATTTGACGGTGAAGCGCCCGCCGTAGTCGACGAGGATGCAGTCGTGCTTGTCGAGGCGGATGCCGTCCACGTCGTCGAGCATTTGCGCGGTGTCCAGCGCGGTGAGGAGCTGTACGAGACTGCGCTGCTGCGGGAGGTAGTCGCTTGGTAGGGCAATCTGCGTCCCGACGGACGGGGAGAGAATGGGGCAGCCCGTAATCTGCGCGTACTGGTCGGCGGCGGAGATGTCGAGGCGGTCGACGATTTTCCCGCTTGGGCTGACGAGCCAGCAGGCGGCGTCCTGCGCGACGGCCAGTGGAATCACGCACTCTTTGAGGTCGATGATGAGCGTGTCGGGCAAATCCCGGCTGATTTGCACGTCCTCCAGATAGGTCAGCTCGCGGATGAGCTTGTCGGCCATGCGGTACTTGTTCATAAGGAACATATTCTGCCCGTCGGAAATGCCCGCCACGGACAGGATTTCGGCGTCGCTGTAGCGGTGCGCGCCCGTGATGTTCACGATTTTGACGCGGAAGAACATAATCAGCGCCGCGAAAACCGTGACGACGACAATCAGCGAGGACACCGCCCGGGACAGGTAGCCCCGCTCGGGGTGTACGCGTCTGCGCCGCCGTCTGGTACGCCGGGGGCGTTCCCGGACGGGCCGGGGTTCGCGCCAAATCTCGGCGCGGCGGGGGCGTCGTTCGCGCCGACGCCTGCTGTCTCGGTTGCCTCTCCGACTGCTCTTGCCGTCTGCCATAGTGCTTCTCCTGTACAATGCGCGTCCCCGCCAAGCGCGGACAGGTCGCGCGCGATATCCTCGTAGCCCCGCTCCAAGTGCCGGAGATTCCCGACGCGGGTCTCGCCGTCCGCCGACAGCGCCGCCACGCACAGCGCCGCGCCGCCGCGCAAGTCCGTACACTCCACCGCCGCCCCGTGTAAGGACGCCGGGCCATTGACCACCGCCACGCGCCCGAATACCCGGATGTCCGCGCCCATGCGGCGGAGTTCCGGGACGTGCCGGTAGCGGTTCTCGAACAAATTTTCCTCAAAGACGGTCGTGCCCTCCGCGCGGAGAAGCGCCGCCATGAGTACGGACTGCGCGTCGGTGGGGAAGCCCGGGTAGGGCGCGGTTCGTACCGGGCCGACAGGTTTCAGGCGCGCCGCCGCACGGAAGCGAAGCCCGTCGGCGTCGTGTGCGGCCTGACAGCCGCTCTCGCGGAGTACGGACAGCACCGCGTCGAGGTGGCGTTTCTCCGCGCCCCGGAGGAAGATTTCGCCGCCCGCCGAGGCCGCCGCGCAAAGATAAGTAGCCGCCACAATGCGGTCGGGCATGACGGGGTAGGTACAGCCGTGCATGTCGCGCCGCCCCGCGACGCTGACCGTACCGCTCCCCGCGCCGCGCACGTCGCCGCCGCAGGCGTTGAGGAACCCGGCCAAGTCCACGATTTCGGGCTCGCGGGCGGCGTTGCGTATGACAGTCACGCCGTCGCCGCCGCAGGCCGCCAGCATGAGATTCTCCGTGGCCCCGACGGACGGCGTGGGCAGTACGATACTCTCCCCGCACAGCCGACAGCCTTCACAGCACAGGATTCCGCCGCGCTCCCGGATATCGGCCCCCATCGCGCGCAGGCCCGACAGGTGTAAATCAATCGGGCGGGGGCCGAGTTCACAGCCCCCGGGCATTCCGCAGGAGGCCCGCCCGCAACGCGCCAGAATCGCCCCCAAGAATATCACGGACGAGCGCATTTCCCTCATGAGCGCGTCGGGAATCGTACAGTCCCGGAAACCGGACGTGTCGACGGTGAGCGAATCGCCGTCCCACGCGGCGGAACAGCCCAATTCCCGGAGTATTTGTATGGACGTTTCGACATCCCGCAGGCGCGGACAGCGCGTGAGTGTCACGACGCCGTTGGCCAGCGGGGCCGCCGCAAGAATCGGCAGGACGCTGTTTTTCGCGCCCTGTACGCGCACTTCCCCCGACAGAGGCCGTCCGCCCCGGATTAGCAATTCTCTCATGACCGTTCCCTCCACAGAATGGGCGTAACCCGTCGGCGGCGGGTTCGCCTCATCCTATGGGGAACGCGGCGGAACGGTTACTTTTGGTTGTGTCGCCCCGGCCTTGCGGGGAAACGGTCACTTTGCGATAGCCTCCACAGTGTCCAAAATGCGCTCCGTGGCGTCCCGGATTCCCAGCGACGCCATACACGCCGACATCCGCTCCAGCCGTGCCGGGTCGCGTAGAATGTCGCTGACCGTCTGGAAAAGCCGCTGTCCGGAGGATTCCGCCTCCGTGAGTACGACAGCGCCCCCGGCGTCCTCTAAAGCGCGCGCGTTCTTCTCCTGATGGTGATTCGTGACATACGGCGACGGTACGAGTATCGCCGGGACGCCCAGCGCGGTCAACTCGCTGAGCGTCGACGCCCCCGCGCGCGAAATCACCAAGTCCGCCGCGCGCATGACCAGCGGCATGTCGTACAGGTACTCCACCAGCCGCACGGGCGAACCGTCCGGAATCGAAACGCCCCTGTCCTGTAAGAGCGCCCGAATCACGGGGAATCCGGCCTTCCCGGCGGAGTGGATATGATGAAACGGCGCCTTTTTGACTTCCAGCGCGATAAAGTCCGCCATTTGCCGGTTCATTCCCGACGCCCCCAGAGAGCCCCAGAACGAGACCACGAGGGGCCGCCCGTCGTCTACGCCGAGTTCGCGCTTGGCCTCCGCCTTTGTACGCTTGAAGAAGTCGCCGCGAACCGGGGTTCCCGTGACGATGACTTTCTCCGGGTGCTTGTAGTTCGCGCGGCAGGCCTCGAAACCCACCATGATTCTGTCGGCGACGGGTTCTAACAGTTGCGTCGTCAGGCCCGGTATCATGTTCGATTCGTGTACCGCCGTCGGAATGCCGAGTTGCGCGGCGGCCTTAATCGCCGGGTAACTCGCGTAGCCGCCCGTGCCGATGACCGCCTCCGGGCGGAAGTCCAGCAAAATTTTTTTGGCCTCCGCCGGGGCGCGCATGAGGTTGAATGCCGATACCAGATTGTGCCGGAGTTCCCTCACGGCGAACGAGCGGTGAAAGTTCGAGATATGCACAGTCCGGAAGGGATATCCGGCCTTTTCGAGCAAGTCGCGTTCAATCCCGCGCTCCGCGCCCACGAACAGGAACTCCGCGCCGGGGCATTCCTCCCCGATACGCTGTGCCAGCGCGAGGGCGGGGTTGACGTGTCCGGCGGTGCCGCCGCAGGTGAAAAGTACCCGTTTCCATGCCTTTTTCATACGCCCTCCCGTCACAATTTCATCTGACGCGACACCGAAAGCACAATCCCCATTTCGGCAAGCTGTATCAGTATCGCCGTGCCGCCGTAGCTGAAGAACGGCAGGGAAATGCCCGTCGTGGGCAGGAAGCCCGTCACGACGCCGATATTGAAAAAGGTCTGCATTGCCATTTGGGTAATGATTCCCGTCACCAACAGGCTCCCGAAGCGGTCGCGGGCGTGTAAGGCAATCCAGTAGCCCCGGAGAATCATGGCCGCGAAGAGCAGCATAATCAAAGTGGCGCCGATGAGGCCGAGTTCCTCGCACACGACCGCGAAAATAAAGTCGTTGTGCTCCTCCGGCAGGTACAGGAACTTTTGCCGGCTCTTGCCAAGTCCGACGCCGAACAGCCCGCCGGAACCTATCGAAATCAGGCTTTGCACGAGCTGGTAGCCCTGATTCTGCGCGTCAATGAACGGATTCCGCCACATGGCGATTCTCGACTGCCCGTAGGGGATAATGCCCTTGATGAGCAGGAACGCGAAGAACCCCGCGCCGCCGACCGCGCCGAGTACCCATTTCAACTCGATACCGCCGACCAACATCAGCACGGCCCCGGTACCCAGTATCAGGATAGTACCGGACAGGTGCGGCTCCAGCATCATGAGCACGGCGATGACGCCCATGATTTTCAGGTAGGGCAGAATGCCTTCCTGAAACGTGCGCATTTTGTCGCGTTTCCGGGAAATGTCGGCAGAAAACCAGACAATCACGGCGAGTTTCACGACCTCTGACGGCTGGAACTGGAACAGATTCCCGACGGCAATCCAGCGCCGCGCGTTGTGGCTGATTCGCCCGATTCCGGGTATCAGTACGAGTACAAGCAGGGTGATTGAGACTATCATGAGCAGTTTCGCCGCGCCCCGCAGGCGCTGATAGTTGACGCGGCTCGCCATCAGCATGAAACAAATGCCCGTCAGCGCGAACAGTCCCTGAAAGCGGAAAAAGTAAGTCGGGTCTTGCATTTTGTAGTAGGCATAGGGGAAGCTCGCCGACAACAGCATGACCAGTCCGACCGCCGTCAGTAGCAGGATTAACAGGCAGAACGGCAAGTCGATAGGGCCGCTTGCCAGTTCGCGGCTTTCGCGTTCCTTCTCGCGCACTTTCTCCCGGACTTCCCGGTTACGGCGTTCCCGCCACAGGAAGGCCTCCTGTTTTGCGCGGCGCTCCTCCCGCGTCAGAGGCGGAGGCGGTTCTTTCGGCGCGGAGACCGCCGCCTTCCCGCGCAGTACGTCCGCCGCGTCGCGGAGCCTGCGCCATAAATCACGCGCCATTCCCGCGCCCCCTTACGCGCCGTAGCGGTTGCGCACCGCCATGTACGCCACCAAACAGCACAGCGCCGTCACCCCCGAGAATACGCCCACGACCTTCCACTCGCTCCACCCGGACAACTCCAAGTGGTGGTGAAGCGGGGCCATTTTGAAGAAGCGCTTTCCGTGCGTGGCCTTGAAGTAGCCGACTTGGATAATGTCCGACATCGTTTCGGCGATATAGACAATCCCGACGGGAATCAGGATGAGCGGCATATCCATCGCGAAGGCCAGCGCGGCGACGGCCCCGCCTAAAAACAGGCTTCCGGTGTCGCCCATGAACACGACCGCCGGGTGTGCGTTGTAGAACAGGAACGCCGTCAGGCCTCCGGCCATAGCCGCCGGAAAGAGGCTCTGTACGCCGTAGCGGTTCCACGTCAGCGCGACCACGCTGAAGAAGCACATCACGACGAGTGTCACGCTTGCGGCGAGGCCGTCGACGCCGTCCGTCAGGTTCACGGAGTTGACACAGCCCACCATGACGAACGCCGCGAAGAACAGGTACACGAACCAGTTCAGCGCTAAGGAGACGCGCGTGCCGGGAATGTAGACAGTATTTTGCAGGAAGCCCTCATGCCTCATAATTGTCAGGAAAATAACGGATTCGGCGAGTTGCAGGAGGAATTTCTGCCGGGCGGTCAGGCCCTCGTTGCGGTGGTAGCGGACTTTCTGGAAGTCGTCGATAAAGCCAATCATGCCGAAGGCCAGCGCGAAGAGGAGGATATGCAGGTGTACGTAGACCCCCGCGCGCATGAACGGCACCCCCAACAGGAATACCGCGACAGCCGTACCGAAAATGAACATAATGCCGCCCATAGTCGGCGTACCGGCCTTTTTGGCGTGCCAAGTCGGGCCGTCCTCGCGGATTTCCTGACCGGCGTGCAGTTTGCGCAATTCTTCAAGGAGGAAGTGTCCGAAGACGAGCGTCAGCAGGAAGCTGACCGTAAAAGCAAGGCAGACAGTCACAGTATTTCACGCACCCCTTTATTGAATACTCCGCCGCGTACAATATCATAAAGCGGCGCGGAAAGCAAGCGGAATTTACAGTTCGTGGGAAACGCCCCTGTAGGCCCGCAGGGGACGGGCGGAATCACTTCCCCTTTCCGAAGTAGCGCGCCGTGGGCGACAGGTACGCCGCCACGATTTTCCGCTCGTCCATTGGGTACTTGACCTGCCCGATTTCCTGATAGGTCTCGTGGCCCTTGCCACACAATACGATTACGTCTCCGGGCTGGGCGTTGTCCATGCAGTAGCGGATGGCCTGTACGCGGTCCTCAATGACCACGTAGGGCGTGGAGGTGCCGTCGAGGCCGGGGAGGATGTCGCGGATAATCGCCGACGGCGACTCCGTGCGGGGATTGTCCGTCGTCACGACGACAAAATCGGCGTTCGCCGCCGCGACCGCGCCCATTTTCGGGCGTTTCGTCCTGTCGCGGTCTCCGCCGCACCCGAACAGGGCGATAGTCCTGCCCTCCGCGAAGCCCTTGACGCTACGGAGTACGTTTTCGAGGCCGTCGGGGCTGTGCGCGTAGTCGATGAGCACCGTATAGGGCTTTCCGGGCGTGGGCACGACCTCCACGCGCCCCTTGACGTGCGGCACGTCGGCGAGGACTTTCGCGCCCCGGTCGAGCGGGATACCCAGTACGAGCGCCGCCGCGAGGGCGTCGAGGGTGTTGTAGACCATGAACGCGCCCGGGATGTTGACGCGTACAGGCACGCAGGCCCGCGCCGTCACGGCCCGGAATGCGATATGGTCGGCGGCGAGTTCGATATCAGTCGCCCGCAAATCGGCCTCCGGGGCGCGCCCGAACGTGTACAACTGACAAGTACAGTCCCTTGTCACGCGCTCCATCCACGGGTCGTCGATGTTGCACACGCCCTTGTCGCAGTTGCGGAACAGTATCGCTTTCGCGTCGCAGTAGGCCTCCATGGTCTTGTGAAAGTCGAGGTGGTCTTGCGTCAGGTTCGTGAAGATTCCCACGGCGTAGTGTACGCCGTAAACCCGGTCGAGGTACAGCGCGTGCGACGACACCTCCATGACGACGTGCGTACAGCCCGCGTCGCGCATGCGCGCGAACAGCCCCTGTAACTCAAACGATTCCGGGGTCGTGCGCTCCGTGGGGAGGACTTGGTCTCCAATCATGTTCTGGTTGGTGCCGATGAGGCCGACTTTCGTCCCCGGCTCCCGCTCCAGAATGGACTTTAACAAATAAGTGGTTGTCGTCTTGCCGTTGGTGCCCGTGACGCCGACCATCGTCATACTGTCGGCGGGGTGCCCGTAGAAGTTGGCCCCGATGACCGCCAGCGCGCGCCGGGAATCGCGTACCTGTATATAGGGAATGCCGCCCTGCGGGGGGCGCTCGCATACCGCCGCGCAGGCGCCGTTCTGGTAGGCCTTGCTAATAAAGGAATGCCCGTCGACGGCGTACCCGGTCATGGCGACAAACAGCGAACCGGGGCGCGCCGTCCGGGAATCGTAGCTCACGGACGGGATTTCGCGTTCCATATCCGCCGTGGCGGAGACGATGTCCAGCCCCCGCAACAGGTCTTTCAGTTTCATAGGAAATATGCCTCTTTTCTTTGCTCGCGATTAGTCCAGCACGGTGCCGTCGCCGAACTGCACCGTAACCACGCTTCCGGCCAACAGGCGGCTCCCGGCATCCTTATCCTGCCGGATGGCCAGAATATTCGACGCGCCGCGCGTCGTGCCCGATACGCGGAGAATCAGCCCGGCCTTGGCCATTGCCTGCGTGGCCTTCTCGATACTCATGCCCATTACGTCCGGAACCGTACAGAGTTCGTCGGGCTTGCTCCCGCCCAGATACAGGATGATTTGCGCGTTGTTCGGCACGATGGCCCCCCCGGCGGGCGTCTGGTCGGTGACGGTATCGCCGTCGCCGACTGTGCGGTAGGAGAAAGAAGCGTGGTTCAAACGCTCTACGGCCTCGTCCAGCGTCCGGCCTACTACGTTCGGCGTCGCCACGTCCACGCGCGCGAGTTCCTCTTCCGTGTACTCCGGCTCCACGCCCAAGTACGGCAGAATGTCGGCCATAATCTGGCTTGCCGTCGGCGCGACCATGTTGCCGCCGGAGACGTAGACCCCGGTATTACGGCTCGGGGTGTCGAGGGTCAGGAGCATGATATAGCGGGGGTTGTCGGCGGGGGCGAAACACATGAACGACACCACAACGTCGCCCTGCGGATTGTCGGCGGTTTTGGAACCGGTCTTGTCGGCGGTGCCGGTCTTGCCGCCGATACGGTATCCGGCTACCTGCCCGTTCTTCCCGGTGCCCTGCGCGACCACGTACTCCAAGCACTCCCGCACGACCGCCGACGTTTCCTCGCTGACTACCTGCCGAATCGGGGTGGCGTCGTGTTGCCATACGACGTTCCCGGCGCTGTCGAGCTTCTTTTCGACGACGTAGGGCGTATAGAGATAGCCGCCGTTGACGCAGGCCGCCTGCGCCCGGATAAGCTCAATCGGCGTGACGTTGAACGTCTGCCCGAACGAGTACGACGCCAGAGAGACTACGTTGGAGTTGAAACTGTCCTCGCTCGCGAAAATTCCGGTGACTTCGCCAATCATGTCGACGCCCGTCCGCTCCATGAGGCCGAACGACTTCAGATACTGGTAGTAGGTCTCGGTGCCGATACTCAGGCCCATCGTGATAAAGGCCGGGTTACACGAATTGCCCGTCGCGGTTTTCAAGTCCTGTACGCCGTGCCCGCTACGCTTGGAACAGCCGATAGGCTTCGACCAGCCCGGCACCCGGATGGAACCCGTACAGTTAAAGGTGGAATCCAGACTAAGGAGGCCTTCTTCCAGTCCGGCGGCGAGGGTAATCGGCTTGAACGTCGAGCCGGGTTCGTAAGTCGAGTCAATGCACTTGTTTCGCCACTGCGTATTCATGGCGGAGTTGACGACGGCGGCGCGGGCCGCTTCGTAGTCCTCCTCCGTCTCGTACTCGGTACGCTTCGCGTCGACGGCCCGCTGTTCCTCTTCGACTTTCTTCAACAGGGAGGTGTCGAGAATCATGCTGTACTGGTTGGGGTCGTAGTCGGGGTAGGACGCCATCGCGACAATACCGCCGTTGTTCACGTCCATGACGATTCCCGCCGCGCCGTTTTTGGCGTCATAGCGGTCAATCATGTCGCGCAAGCCCTTCTCTAAATACGTCTGTACCGTGACATCCATCGTCAGCATGAGCGTGTTTCCGTCCTCGGCGTCGTAATACTGCTCGTACTGGTACAGTAAATCCGTCCCGGCGGCGTTCTTGGCGGTGACGGTCATGCCCGACACCCCCTGCAAGTCCGATTCGTACTTCGATTCCAGCCCCACGCCGCCGACGTTGTCGGCGTTGACGAACCCCAGCACGTTCGCCGCGAGGGTGCTGTAGGGGTAGTAGCGCTTGGAATCCGGCTGCATCCAAATCCCCTGTAGGCGCCTCGGACTGGACTTGTGGTCGGATTTCAGCACGGTTTTCCCGGAAGCGGTCTCTTCGGTTAATTCGTTGCCTTCCTCGTCAATCAGGCCGTTCATGAACTCCCGCACTTCGTCCGCCGTCTTCTGCTCGACCTTCTTCTTGATAATCGCGTACTGGTTCCGCGTGTTCTCCATCTGCTTCATAATCCCGGACTGGTCAACGTCCAGAATGCGGCTAAGCCCCCGGGCGATATAGGACTGGTCAAGAAGGCGGGGCGGGTAGTATTCCTGTTTCTTCTTCGCGGCGGAAGCGGCGGCGGCCTGCTGTTCCTCCTGCTGTTTCTGCACAAACTGCTGGATTTCCTTCGGGGAGATAATCACCGTTTCCGCCGTGGCGGACGCCGCCATAATGTAGCCGTTGCGGTCGAGAATCGAGCCGCGCGAGGCGGTAATCACGGCGCTTCGGGTCTGCTGATGGGCGGCGCGCTCCTGTAGGGCGTCGTGCTGGTTGATTTGCAGGTCGTAGAGCTTGAAGAACAGCGCGACGAACGTCACGACGCCCAGCAGGGACATGACCCACAGAATACGGGTGCGCACAATCTGGTTGGCGCGGCGCGACTCCTCACTCCGGCGGAGGTTGGCGCGGGCGCTGTAGGCCTCGGGACTGGCGAACGCGTCCGACACGGCCTCCTGCAGGAACGGCCCGACGCGGGCGAATATCCCGCGCAGGTAGTCAAAAATTCTCTCGGGCATACTGCCTCCTGAACATAAACGGAACGCCTCAGCGCTCCGGGGATAGTCTCACACACGCGAAAGCGGTTTCGCCTGACGTGGCGCGGACGAACAGAGAGCAAGAAGCCGCGCTTCTCGCTCTCCGTCTGCTGTCGCAATATCGGCGGCCCGGAATTGTCTCGGCTGCGCTGCTTCATTATAATGCGGCGGTTAGCTGAAAAATTCCTTGACGGCCTCAAAACCGTGTAACGCGGAAAGCACGAATCCGCTAAGTACGCCGCTCTCCTCCTCCTCGTAGACGACCACGTCGTCGCCCTCGGAGAGGTCGACATACGTCACCTGACTGGCGGCGGGCACGGACATTCCGGCGGCCTCGGCGGCCTCCTTGACGGTCGCCCGGTCAAACATCTGCTCGTATTCCGCGTTCAATTTCGCGTGTTCGTTTTCCAGGCTCTGGAGCTCGCTCTTGAGTTGCACCGTCTCGGAGGAGAGGCGCGTCAGCTCAATACAGTTCATCAGTACGAGCATGGCAACCGCGAGCGCCACGACGACGCCCAGAATCGCGGGGAGAGAGACCTGTACGCTAGCCGCTCTCCGCCCGGCCACGGCACGGGCTTTCCGGCGTCTGTGCTCATAGGTCAGCTCGCCGGCCTGTTCCAGTTCCCGCTGTCTTATCGTCCAATCCAGTCCTCTGGCCAGGTTGTCGCTCATAGCGGTCCTTCGCACAAAACGCTCTTCCCTCGCCACCAACTCCATGGCAATTCCCCCTTTGTTGCGGCGCGTCCCGCGCCGTTCCTTATATCGGTACAGTCGCGCGGGGCGCGGCTGACCTTCACAGTGTCGAGTCTATAAAATGAGCAAACTGTCCGCCATACAAGAACTTCCGGCGGTTCGGATTTGCTTCTTTATAGTTCAAATATCGAACGGGTTCAGCTTCTCCACGGCCCGGAGTTTGGCGCTTCGGGCGCGGGGGTTGTCGCGTAACTCGTTCTCGCCGGGCGTGACGGGCTTCCGGGTCACGGGGCGCACCTGCGGACGCCGTCCGCATACGCACACCGGGAACTCCTTCGGGCACGTACAGCCCTGTTGAAACGCCTTCAAGGTTCGCTTCACAATTCGGTCTTCCAGAGAGTGGAACGTAATCACGGCAAGCCTCCCGCCGGGGCGGAGGCGCTCCACGGCGGCGTTCAACATGGGTTCGAGCGCGTCCAATTCGCCGTTGAGATCG
>CAMHDB010000002.1 GCA_946183715.1 uncultured Oscillibacter sp. | reverse complement strand
CTGTTTCATGCGCGCTCAAAGCGGATTCTTCTTGATTTTCCCGAACGCCCGCGGATACCCCGGCGGCGTGGCGCGGCGCTTTTCGATGACAATCAGGCGGCGCGGAATGTCCGTGCCGGGTATGACGTAGTCCGAGACCCGCGCGACGCGTCCGCCGAGCGTCTCGACGGCCCGCGACGCCGCTGACAGTTCCGCGTCGCAGTTCACCGACTTCATAGCCAGAAACGTACCGCCCACGCGCACCAGCGGCAGGCACAACTCCGCGAGTACCGGGAGCGCCGCCACCGCCCGCGATACGGCGATGTCGAACTGTTCCCTGTGCGCGGCGGCGTACACTTCCGCCCGTTCCTGTGTGCAGTCCACGTCAGAAAGGCCAAGCGCCGCGCAGGATTCCCGGAGAAAGTCGACGCGCTTCCGCTGGGCGTCCAAGAGCGTCAGTTTTATGGACGGTTCCGCGAGGCGCAACGGCAGGCCCGGGAATCCGGCCCCCGTTCCCACGTCGACGACGCGTTTTCCGTGGAAGTCCGCGAACGCCGTCAGCGCGCAACTGTCCAGAAAGTGCAGGCGCGCGACTTCCGTTTTCTCCGTGATTGCCGTCAGATTCATGACGCGGTTTCGCTCTAACAGCAGTTCGGCGTAGCGGCACATAGGCCCCGCCGCGTCGGGCGGCAGTCCGAGGGCCGAGAGGCCGTCCCGTAACAGGCCTTCCATGTTACGCGCCGGCCTTCGGAATCAGGACTTCCGTCCCGCCCATGTAGGGCCGGAGAATTTCCGGAATGGTCACGGTGCCGTCCGCGCGGAGGTTGTTTTCGAGGAACGCTATCAGCATGCGCGGCGGCGCGACGCACGTATTGTTCAGCGTGTGGCAGAGCTGAGTTTTTCCGTTTTCGTCGCGGTAGCGGATACGCAGACGCCGCGCCTGCGCGTCGCCCAGATTGGAACACGAGCAGACTTCAAAATACTTCCGCTGTCGCGGAGACCACGCTTCGATGTCGCACGACTTGACTTTCAGGTCGGCGAGGTCTCCCGAGCAACATTCCAACTGTCGGACGGGGATTCCCAGCGCCCGGAACAGTTCCACGGAGTAGCGCCAGAGTTTTTCGTACCACGCCGCGGAATCTTCCGGCCTGCATACGACAATCATTTCCTGTTTCTCAAACTGGTGAATGCGGTAAATGCCGCGCTCCTCAATCCCGTGCGCGCCCTTCTCCTTGCGGAAACACGGCGAGTACGAGGTCAGCGTCTGCGGGAGGCTGTCGCCGGGGAGAATCTGGTCGATAAAGCGGCCTATCATGGAGTGTTCCGACGTGCCGATTAGGTACAGGTCTTCGCCCTCAATCTTGTACATCATGGCGTCCATGTCCGTCTGGCTCATGACGCCCTCGACGACCGCCCCGTGAATCATAAACGGCGGAATGCAGTAGGTGAAGCCCTTGCCAATCATGAAGTCGCGTCCGAGGGCAAGTACGGCCTCGTGTAAACGCGCGATGTCGCCGAGCAGATAGTAGAAGCCGTTCCCGGAGACCCGCCCGGCGGCGTCGAGGTCGATTCCGTCGAACGAGGCCATAATGTCCGTATGGTACGGAACCGGGAAGTCCGGCACGGCGGGCTCTCCGAACCGCTCCACTTCCACGTTGTGGCTGTCGTCGGGGCCCAGCGGCACGGACGGGTCAATCATCTGCGGTATCAGGAGCATTTTCTGATGGAGTTCGCGTTCTATTTCGGGCTCGCGCTGTTCGAGGGCCTTCAGCCGTTCGGAATTGGCCGTGACTTGCGCCTTGACCGCTTCGGCATCCTGTAACTTCGACGGGTCTTTCTTGGCCTGTCCCATGAGTTTCCCGATTTCCTTGCTCAGGCGGTTGCGGTCGGAGCGGAGGCTGTCTGCCTCCGCGATGACTGCGCGCCGTTCGGCGTCGAGGGCGAGAACTTCGTCCACGAGCGGGAGCTTCTGTTCTTGGTACTTCTTCCGGATGTTCTCCCGCACGGCGTCGGGGTTTTCCCGGATAAAGCGAATGTCAAGCATATGCTGTCTTCCTTTCGTTACGCTGAAATCAACTGTTACTCTCCTCCAGCGTCCACGCGGCTTCCGCCTCCGCGATACGAGCCGGAACCGCTTCCTGTAACTGCCGGTAGTAGTCCAGCGGCGAAATGACGCCGTTCCCCGCCGATTCGCCCGACAGGCTGTCCGAAAGCCCCTCGGCCTCGAACGCCTGCATAGTCGCCTGACAGGCCCGGTAGCGTCCCTCCCGGTACTGCTCCTGCATGAGGTACAGTCGCCGCATGGCGTCGGCCTCCCGACGGGCTGTCGCCGTCTGTTCGGACGCTTCCCGCTCCCCGGCGCGCGCCTCCTCTAACTGCTCTTCGAGCGTCCGCCGCTCCTCCTGTAGTTCGATGATTTTCTCTTGAAGGTTCTGCACCTCCTGCATGACCGACACCGAACTTTGTAATTTTCCCAGCGCTTCGGTATTGTTGCGCTGGTGAATCAGCGACGAGAGGCACATCAGCAGTAACGCCGCGCTGAACAACAGCAGAATATACAGGAACACGCTCATATTGCCTTTCGGCGCGGCTCCGGACTTCCCTTCATTCGGCGCGGTCTCAGGCCTTTCCTCACTGCTCATTCCCGTACTCCCCCCAGTCCTGCCGGATTTGCAAGAGCGATAACGCATCCAGAAGGGCGTTTAAGTCGTCGAGGCCGTAGTAGTCCAGCTCAATGTGCCCCTTCTTGCGCCCGTTGACTATCCGCACGCCCCGGCCCAGTTTCGCCGACAGTTCCTTTTGCGCCTCTATCGTGTAGTCGATGTCCTTCGGGTCGTCGAGCTGTTCCTTTTTGATTACGATTTCCGGCTCTTTGCGCGCCGCCATTTTCTGCTTTGCAAGGCGTTCCGTCTGCCGGACGGACAGTCCGCCTTCCATGACTTCCCGCGCCGCCTGTTCCTGTACGTCGGGCGGCAACGGAATCAGCGCCCGGGCGTGTCCGGCGGTCAGCCGTCCCTCCTCTACGAATACCCGCACCGCCTCCGACAAGTCCAGAAGGCGTAGCGAGTTTGCCACCGCGCTGCGCGACCTCCCCACCCGCTTCGACACTTCCTCCTGCGTCATGCTGTACAGGTCGATTAGCGTCCGGTATCCGGCGGCCTCTTCCATGGGGTTCAAGTCCTCCCGCTGGAGGTTCTCAATCATGGCCAATTCGGTCGCGGTTTTGTCGTCGGCCTCCACGATGATGACCGGGACGGTGTCCAGTCCGGCCATACGCGCCGCGCGCCAGCGCCGCTCCCCGGCGATAATCTGATAGTAGCCGGAGTCGAGCTTCCGGACAGTCAGCGGCTGTAGAATGCCGTGTTGCCGGATGGAATCGGCGAGTTGCGCCAGCGATTCCGGGTCGAAATTCTTGCGCGGCTGTCCGGAATAGTTCTCAACGTCCGTGATGGGCAACATTGTCATTCCGCCGTTTCCGTTTCTAAGTTCGTCGTCCGACAGGAACGCGCTTTCGCCCAACAACGCGCCTAATCCGCGCCCGAGGCCCGACGGCTTCTTCATCATAAGGCGTCACCCCTTTCCTGTTTCCGTAGGAACTCCCCCGCGAGTGCCCGGTAGGCGGTGGCACCCCGGCAGAGCGTATCATAGACGGTAATCGGTTCCCCGTGGCTGGGGGCCTCCGACAGGCGCACGTTCCGGGGTATCACCGTCGCGTAGACTTTGCCGGGGAAGTAGCGCTTGACTTCCTGTGCCACCTGCATGGCAAGATTGGTACGGGCGTCGTACATCGTCATGAGGACGCCTTCCAATTCAAGTTGCGGATTCAGGGAGCGCCGGACTAGTCGGACAGTGTTCATTAAATCGGAGAGGCCTTCCAGCGCGTAATACTCGGCCTGTACGGGGACGAGGATACTGTCGGCGGCGCACAGGGCGTTGAGCGTGAGCAATTCGAGGGACGGCGGGCAGTCGATGAAAATGAAGTCGTACTGTTCCCGGACTTGTGACAGGGCCTCTTTGAGGAGAAATTCCCGATGTTCCATGCCAATCAACTCGATTCCGGCCCCGGCGAGCGCGCTGTTAGACGGCAACACATCGCCGCAAGGGGTAGGAACAATCACTTCCGCGACGGACGGGATATCTGTCAGGACGCCGTAGACGCCTGTAGAGGCGTCCTTGTCGACGCCCATGCCGGACGTAGAATTAGCCTGCGGGTCGAAGTCGCACAAAAGCACCCGTTTCCCGGCCTCCGCCAGCGCGGCGGCGAGATTGACGCAAGTCGTCGTTTTCCCGACGCCGCCTTTCTGATTGACAACCGCGATTGTTTTACACAAAAGAATCACCCGCTTTCCTGTTAGCGGTTCTATTATAGCAACGCGTGGACATTCTTGCAAGGGTGGATTCGCAAAAAGTCAATGTTTCACATGAAACATTGAGAAGTCTGGTCGTCGTTTTAAGGGCGTCGCCGCCTTGTGTTTCACATGAAGCATTAAAAAGCCTACCCTACGCAGTTTTCAGCGGTTGGGAAGGCCTTGACAAATACGTGTCGTGTGCGCATAATAGGTATCAGGGGGCGGTGCGGATGAAGCGGACGGAGCTTTTGAAGAAGTTCATTCGGAAGGGCTGGTGGGTATTGCGGGAAGGCGGGAATCACACGATTATGACAAATGGAACGGAGACGGAACCGATTCCGCGACACAAGGAAGTGAGCGAACAGTTGGCGAAAGCAATTATTCGGAGGAGGAATCTGTAAATGAAAACGGCGTACCCCATCATTTTGACGCCCACGGAACTGGGCTACATGGTCTACGTACCGGATTTGGACATCAACACGGAGGGCCGGGACATCGCCGACGCGATAGAAATGGCGTCGGACGCGATAGGACTATGGGGGATTACACGGCAGGACATGGGACGCGGGATTCCGGAGGCGACAGAGGCCTTGCCGGAGTGTCGGGACGGAGAAATCACGGCGTTCGCGGTGGTGGATTTCGACGCGTACCGGAAGGCAAACGATATGCGCACGGTGCGGAAGAATGTGACGTTGCCGGGGTATCTGAACGATTTGGCGGAAAAGGCGGGACTGAACTTTTCACGGGTCTTACAGGAAGCGTTAAAAGAAAAATTGAGTGTCAACTGACAGCGGAGGGGCCGGAATACGGCCTCTTTTCCGTTGAGGATAACTTTCCGGGTCAATACCCGAATGTTTCACATGAAACACTAAAAGCCTCCCCCGTGTCAACGGGGGAGGCGGCCCGGATACGAATGTTTTACATGAAACATTATCCGAGAAGGTAGCCCGTCATGGGCGGAACCTTCAGCGGAAGGCGCTGGTCTTGATTGACATAGAATTTCTGCCCGGTCAGAAGGTCGCACGCCTCCGAACCGCCCAGCCATTCAACTGTGATGTCCCACTCGTATTCCCCGGCGTTCACGACAAGCGCCGTATATTCGGCGTGCTTCTTGCGCGCAAAGGCCAGTATCGGCCCCGTCGTGTACAGCCAGTGCAGGTCGCCCCGTTGCAGGGACACCCGCTCCCGCCGGATATGTCCCAGTGCCGCGAAATGCCGCTGTAGCTCGTTCTCCTGATGTCCCCAAGGATACGTGCCGCGGTTGAACGGGTCTTCCCAGCCTTCCATGCCGCATTCGTCCCCGTAGTACACTGTGGGCGAACCCGGAAACGCGAACAGTATCATAGCCGCCAGCCGCACCAGCGCCAGTCCGCGCCGCCGTTCCTCCGGCGAAAGCCGGAATTTCGACTTCTCCTCTTTGCTCCCCGGCATGTGCTTCGCGCCTAACTCCGTCAGTATTCGCGCCGTGTCGTGCGTGCCCAGAAAGTTCATGGCCGAGTCGAACGACGCCGGGGGATAGTTTTCCCGCAAAGTCTCCAGCCGCTCCCGGAAAATGTCGGCGTCGCCGCCGCGCAGATAGTCCAGTATCGCGCTCCGGAAGGGGTAGTTCATGACGCCGTGCAATTCCTTCCCGAGGAAATAACGTCGCCGCTGTGAGTAGGCGATTTTGTTGCTTGCGTCCTCCCAGACTTCCCCGATGAGTACTGCATAGGAAGCCGTCTCGTGCATGACTGTCCGGACATGTTCAATAAAGCTGTCGGGAAGTTCGTCGGCCACGTCCAGACGCCAGCCCGATGCCCCCGCCCGTAACCAGTGCCGGATGACCGAATCCTGATTCCAGATGATGTAATTCTGGTAGCTTTGATTCTCTTCCAGCGTATCCGGCAACGTGGGAATCCCCCACCACGCCGTGTACTCGTCGGGCCACTTGTTGAACTTGTACCACTCATAATAGGGGCTGTCCTTGCTCTGATACGCCCCCGGCTCCGGGTAAAACCCGTCAACGTTGAAGTAGCGACTCTGCGAACCCGTGTGACTGAATACGCCGTCCAATATGATACGCATGCCGCGGCGATTCGCCTGTATGCACAACTCCCGGAAGTCGTCTTCCGTGCCGAGCATGGGGTCAATGCGCATGTAGTCCGCCGTGTTGTACCGGTGGTTCGAGGCCGATTCAAATATCGGGTTCAGGTACAGCGTCGACACGCCCAGTTCCGACAGGTAGTCAAGTTTCGACGTGATACCTTTCAGCGAACCGCCGAAAAAGTCACGGTTCCACACGCCGTCCGGCGGATTCCAGACAGGCTCGTCCTCCCAGTTCTCGTGTACCCAGCGGTTGCCAATCATGCCCTCCGGATTTGGGATTTCCGTCCGGCAGAAGCGGTCGGGGAATATCTGATACGTCACGCCCGCCCCGAACCAGAACGGCGTGTGACTTTTTTCGTATACCGTCATTTGCCACGGGTCAATACGCCCGTCGCTGCGGTAGCCTGTACGGTCAAGGTCACAGCCCGAGCCGTCGTCGCGCCAGAATTTGAAGTAGTACCAGACCAGTTGCGGCTCCGACGGCGCGGGGAAACTCGCGTAAAAACGGTCTCGGTCGCCGTCGACGGCCTGCTTGTAAAGTTCCGTCTTGAATTTCTCTCCGGTGTAGTCGTTCTTCATCATGACGGCGCAATGGGTGAAACCCTCGCTTCTCAGGGGCCGACAGCGTAGAATGATGTTTTGCCCGCACTCCACCGCGCCGAACGGCTCCTTGCAGTGCGTGCTTCGGGAATCGAATACAAAAGGCTCGCTCATGGGGTACTCCTTCCTTGTACCGTAAGACAACACGGAGAACCGGACTGTTCCGGCCCTCCGTGGCTACCGCTTTTCCAGCGTTCCAAATTTATGGAAGCAGTTGATTTTCGCCAGTAATCACGGCGTAAGTGGGCTCTTTCTCGAAATAGGCGTTGATGATGTTGACGGCGGTCGGGGCCAAGTGCGCGCCCGCGGCACCCTTTTCGATAACCATGCCGATGGCGATTTCCGGCTCGTCGTAGGGCGCGAAACAGATGAATACGCCGTTATTCGTAATGCCCCGGCCTAACTGCGCCGTACCGGTCTTCGCGCCCGCGTCTACGACGCACTCCTGAAAGTAGCGGTCAAGCGAACTCAGTACGAGATTCCGCATACCCGTTTTGACGGCTTTCAGGTTCGCGGGGGCGATGTCGATAACGTTCATGGGGGTGGTGTCGCCGACGGCTAACACCTCGCTGTTGTCGTAGGCCTTCACGGACTTGAGAAGATGTGCCTTGCAGTGCTTGCCGTTCGAGACGAGGGTCGCGACGTAGTTGGCAAGCTGTAGGGGGGTGTAAATCTGGTTGGACTGTCCGAACGCGGCCCACGGGGCTTGGTCCTGCCCGACCGGATTCGTGGCGCGCTGTCCGGTGGCGTCGCCCGTCTCGATTCCGGTATGCTCCCCGAGGCCGAACTGCTCCAGCCAGAAATTCAGCGTATTCAGGCCCATGCGGTAGCCCATCTCCGCGAAAAAGACGTTGCAGGAGTTCGTGATAGCCTGACTGATAGTCTGCCGTCCGTGTCCGGCGGCGTGCCAGCAGTTGGCGTAGGCGTTCGTGCCCGGGTACGTCCAGCGTCCGCCGTCGTAGTAGCGCTCGTTGAGGCCGATTTTCCCGGACTGCAAAGCCGCAATCGCGGTGGCGGGTTTGAGCGTCGAACCGGGCGGGTAGGCGCTCATCGTGGCGCGGTTTATAAGAGGCTTCGCGGGGTTGTCGCTGAGGGAATTGTAGCGCTTGGCGTCGTAGTAGTCGGTGGGCTTGAACGTCGGGTAGGAGGCCATCGCGAGAATTTCGCCCGTGCCGACTTTCACGACCGCCACGCCCGCGCCGCGCGTGTCGCTGCCGTCCTGCGCGTTCATGCCCTCCACGCCGTCGCGCAAGGCGTCCTCCACTTTCGCCTGAAAGTCGAGGTCAATCGTCAGTTCGACGGTCGCGCCGGGCTGGGGGGTACGGGAGTAGTATTCGCCCGTGACCTTGCCCTCCTCGTTGACAGACAGGACGCGGCGTCCGTTCTTGCCCTGCAGGTACTGCTCGAACGCCGCCTCTACGCCGCTTCTGCCGACAATCGCGTCTAGGGGATAGTCCTTGTAGAGCGGGTTTTCCAAGTCAGTCTGGAACAGCTTGCTGACGTTGCCCAGAATGTGCGCGGCGCGGTTGGTCTCGTACTTGCGCACCGACGAATTGACGACTTTCACGCCGACGAAATTGCCGTCCGAGAGCATGGAGATAAACGGCGTGTCGATATTCTCCGTGAGAATGTACGAGCTGTTGTCGCCGAGCGTCTGACGCTGTTTCAGCTCGTAGCGGATGCCGAGGACTTTCCGCGCGTCGGCGGGCGCGTACTCCTCCGGGATTTCCATGTCCGCGCGCATCCATTCGAGCGCGAGTTCCGGCGTGACCCCAGCCTCCGCGAGAAATTCGGAAGTCAGCAGGTCGGGCGAAAGCCGCTCCATCAGGGTACGCTTGTCGGGGACGTAGACCCCGGACGGGTTCGAGTTGCCTTTGAGCAGTTTCTTGACTTTCCCCTTGAAATCCTCCGGCTCTTCGGCGGCCTGCGCGGCGGCTTCGGCGGCGGCTTCCTCCAAGTCGGTCGTGTCGACGAGGGCGCGGTTGTCCAGAAGGTACTCCCCGATGACTTCGCGGCTCGCCTTCATACTCGTAAAGTAGCGGAGCAGGCGCCGTCGCTGTTCTTTTGAGACCTCGTCGACCGTGAACGAAAACGGCTCTTCCTTTGAAATGGGAAGGGTATCCGTCCACGTCCGGCCCTGACTTTCAAAGAGGCCCAGAAGATTCAGAATCGCGGTGTTCTGGTCCTCGTCCTTTTTGAGGAGCGCGGGGTCAAAGGTGAGGTCGTAGGCGGAATCGTTGGAAATCAGCGTCACGCCGTTGCGGTCGGTGACGATTCCGCGCGACGCCTTAATGGTCTCCGTGCGGACAATGGAGCGCGTCGACTGGCTCAGATACTCCTCGTGGTGGATAATCTGCGTGTTGTAGAGGACGCCGAAGAACAACAGCATAACGGTAGCGATACCGCCGCCGAGCAGAAACAGGCGTCCCATTCGTACCGGGGATTCGTTGTCGTGTCTGCGGTAGGCCAAATGGCATTCCCCCTTTCAGGTACAGTGTAACATGTTTCGGGCGTCGGGACAAGCGAAAATTCAGCCCATGCCCTTGTGCATTTCCTCGTAGCGGGTTCTGTCGGCGACGAGGCGGAAAAGGAGCGTCATCAGGGGCGACATCAGCGGCACGGTCACGAAAAATTCCCGGAGCGTCAGAGACAGACCGGGCATCCATGGGGACACGTCGCCCCAAGTCCAGAACAGGAAGCAGTGGAAGAAGCCGTTGACGGCGAACGCGAGCGCCGAGACCGCGTAGGAACACAGCAGCCCCGCCGGGAGGAGTTCCCGCGAGAGGAAGGAGGCTATCATGGCGGAAACCGGAAAGGAGAGCGTATAGAAGCAGGGCAGGCTTTCGGGCAGGAGCAGGTCGCAGAATACGCCCGTAAGAACCGCGAACGCCCCGCCGAATCCGGGGGAATCCATCGTCGCGGGAATCACGGCGAGAAGCGGGTAGAGGAACGGAATCACGCCCAGCAGGGTGAGGCGCTGGGCGAAAGCCTGTACGGCGAGGCAGAGGAAAGCCGCGAGCAGGTAGAGCGTCCACTTGAAAATGACGGCGTTTCTGAACATGGGGCGTCTCCTTTCTCAAGTGACGATATCGAAAGACTTGATAATCGCGACTTGCGTCAGGCCGCTGACATCCGACTGGGGCGTGAGAATCGCGTAGGGCGCGGAGCCGGAGTCGTTGAGGCGTACTTCGTCAATCGTACCGATAACCAGTCCGGAGGGGTAGTAGCCGCCGACGCCCGATGTCACGACGAGGTCTCCGGCGAGCAGGCGGCTGTCGGCGGGGAGGAAGTCGAGGCGCACTTGCCCCTTTTCCATGAGCGAAAATTCCCCTTGCAGGACGCCTAATTCCTTTGTACGGAAGACTTGCGCGCCGATAGAGGTATCGGTGTCAATCAGCGTCCGCATAGTAGACCAGTTCGTCCCGGCGCGCTCAATCACCCCCACAAGCGCCCCCGTCGGGTCAATCACGCAGTCGCCCATTTCCACGCCGTGCTCCGTGCCCTTGTCCAGCGTCACGGCGGAAGTCCAGTTCGAGACCGTGTACTCGGTAATCAGCGCCGTTTCGAGGTCGGATAAGTCGCGGCGCTGTTGGCGTAAGCCCAGCCATTCGCGCAAGCGCCGATTCTCCTCGCTGTCGTTCTCCGCCTGCCGTATGGCGGCCTCCATGTCGGCAATCTGCTTTTTGAGCGCGGCGTTCTCCTCTTCCAACTGCGTCACGTCGCGGCGGTAGATTTGCCGGTCGTTGAACCAGAACGCGAATTTGCTCGTAGCCGCGCGGAAGGGCGTGGCAAGGATATTGACGGCGTTCTCCGGAATCGAGGACGAAGCGCCCGTAAGCGACGCCGCCGCCAGCAGGGCCGAGAGAATCGCCGCGACAAGTAATAGCCATAGGCCGTTGTTTCTGAAAAAATCGTTCATAAACTCCCTTCCTGATTCAAAAAACGTAGTCAAATCATATCAAAGCTATTCTATGAATACGTTTTTTGCCTTTTCTCGTTTCAATCTGTCCCGTTTCCCGAAAGTTTCCTTTTCGGTAATCCGGTTTGTGTAACAGTCCACGAGCGTAAATTCCCGACAATCCATCGGTACTAAGCCAAAACGTACTCTGTCGTATCGCGTATGTTCAAAGCCGCGTTCAAGTCCCTGTCCATCAGCTTTCCGCAACATTCGCAGACATAAGAACGGTCAGACAATTTCAAGTCCGCTTTCAGCGTTCCGCAGAAATGACAGGTTTTTGAGCTTGGATACCATTTGTCAACAATGCGAAGCGGAATCCCATGGACTTTGCATTTCCATGTGAGAAAATCCCGGAATCCGTAGAAATTCTGTTGCGCCACGGCTTTTGACAAATGGCGGTTTTTCATCATACCGCGCACGTTCAAATCCTCAATCGCCACAAACTCCGGCTTGGCTTTCACCAGAGACGCGACCGCCTGACGCATGGAATCTTTGCGTATACAGTCAAGGCGATAATGGAGTTTTTGAACTTTCAGACGTTGCTTTTGATATCGTTTGCTTGAATCTTTTCCTTTCTTAGAATTTTTCTTCTGACTTTCGCGTTTTCTCGAAAGCCGCCGCTGTTCCCGTTTGAGCTTCTTTTCCAGTTTCCTGACTTTGCCCGTCCGGTTGACGTTTGGAAATTCGCGCCCGTCGCTGACGACGGCGAAAGACTTGATTCCCAAATCAACGCCTATGCCCTCCGTTTCCAGCTTTGCGCCTTCCGCGTCGGGGACTTCCACTAACACGGAGCAGAAAAACCGCCCCGCGTGGAGAGAAATACTGCCGGAATGAATCGCGTTCGCTTCTGTCGGAAAGTACCCGTATTCTTTCAACGCGACCCATCCAAGACCGGGAATTTTGATTCTGTGCCGCTCGCAGACAACCGGCTGTTTCGCGCCGTTTCTCACAAAGTAGTAGGACGGCTCGTTGACGCCCTTCTTCTTGAAATTCGGATGATTGGCAAGGCCCTTGAAGAAATGCTGATACGCCGCGTTTGCGTTGATAATCGCCTGTTTTACCGCTTTCGCGTATGTTTCCTTTATCCAAGTCTTATCCGGGTTTTCGGAAAGATAGGCGTGGTTCAGCCATATGGAGAAATTGTAAGCCGTCATGTATGGCTGTCCGTTTTGATACCGCTTATCCGCTTCCGCGAGGAACAGGTTATAGACAAATCTGCAAGTCCCGATTGCCTTGAACAGAGTAACGCGCTGTTCCGGCGTCGGCTTAATCTCGGTTTTCATGCCTTTCAGCAAGTCGCCCATCCCCTTTGAATATGCCAATGAGTGACAATCGCATATAAATGAATACACTTGAACACATTACATCGCCTCCTCCGCGCGGAATCTCAGAGCAGGCGCAAGTCAAATTCTGACAGCATGGCGTCCAACAGCGGCAACGGCAGTCCGATGACGTTGGACACGTCGCCCTCCACGCGTTCTATGAATAGAATGCCGCGTTCCTGCAGGCCGTAGGCCCCGGCCTTGTCCATAGGCTCCCCCGTGGCGATGTAGCGCAGTAGCGTTTCCCGGGACAGCGGGCGGAACGTGACTTCCGTCTCCTCCGAACGCGTCAGCAGGCGCGCGCCCTCCCGGACGGTTACGCCCGTACAGACTGTGTGCGTCCGTCCCTGTAGCGCGGTCAGCATTCGTAAGGCGTCGGCCTCGTCGCGGGGCTTCCCGAGGCGCATACCGTCGAGGAAAACCATAGTGTCCGCCGTGACGATGATTTCGCCGGGGGCGGCGTCGACGGCTTGCGCCTTCTGCCGCGAAATCGCCTCCACGGTCTCGCGCGGCGACAACCCCTCCGGCACGCGCTCCTCCACGTCCGGGACGCGGACAGTAAAATCCGTCAGGCCGATTTGCCGTAACAGTTCGCGCCGTCGCGGCGAACCCGAAGCAAGTACGAGTTGCACAAAGTTCCCTCACTTTCCGGTGGAACCGAATCCGCCCCGGTTCGGCCCGTCGAGATGTTCGACTGCCTCAAAGCGTAGCGCGGGCTGATTGCGTACAATCCGGAATTGGCAGATTCGCGCGCCCTTCTCAATCGTGGTGTCGCGCGTGGCGTAGGCCGGGAATTTCCACTCGTCGCCGCCGCCGCGATAGGAATTGTCCACGACACCCATTGAGTTTGTCTGTAGAACGCCGTAGTTCCGGAAGGTCGAGCTTCTCGGGACGATATGCGCCTCGTAGCCGTCGGGCAACGCAATCGCCACGCCCAGCGGAATCAGGAGGAAGTCGCCCGCCGACAGCGTGACGGTCTCGGCGGCGTAGAGGTCTACCCAGTCGGATTTCCCGTCGACGTAGCCCAGCTCCGGGAGGCCGTCGGCCAGATAGCGTACCAGTATCGTTTCCATAGCGCCCCCTATTCTACGCCGCGCTCGTACAGCCCGCGCGTGAACGCCCCCGGTGCCGGGAGGCCGTCGCGGTAGTCTCGCGCGACGCGCGCGCACTCCTCTGGGGTTTCCGTCGTAAACCGCAGGCGCGCGAACGATAAGCCGATTTTACGCCAGTCGTCGCGGTCGGCAAGCCACAGGGGGCGGCTGTTTTCGATTTCGGTACGGCCCCCGTAGGCGTCGAGTAGCGGGAACGCCGCGCCCGTGCGGTCGGTGAGCGTATCGCCCGCGACGCCCCCCGGACGGTTTTCGGTAATCATAAGCGGGAGGCGTCCGTAGACAATCGCCTCGACGGGGAGCGGTTTGGCCATGTCGCGAATCTGCCCCGCGCGCAGTTCAAAGGATACGCAGACGGATTGCAGGCCGTATCCGGACAGCCACGCGGCGGAACGCGCGTTTGTGACATTCAGGCCGAAGTCGCCGCAGGCCCGCGCGGTACTCTGGTCTATGAGCGGGAGGTGTCCGATATTCCCGGCGGCGGCGCACGTCACGCCCTGACTTACAGCGCGGCGGAGCCAATCGCGTAAGGTATCCTCGTCGGTGTCGCGCCAGACGCGCGGCAGAATCGCGCACAATTCCAAGTCGGCGCGGCGGAGCCAGTCGGGGACGGCGGAATCCCGCGCGAACCATTCCAGCGGCACGGACACCCGCGCCGGGGAGAGTTCGAGTAATGCGGGCGTGAGCTGTTCGGGGCGGCAGACGGAGACCGTATAGCGCGGGGCGGAATCAGGCGGCAACGGTGCCGCGACGGAATTGGGCGCAAGTGTCGCGGGGCCGGAATTGGGCGGGGGCGTCGCGGCGCCGGGGGCGGACGGCGGGGGCGGTACGGGGAGTTCACGCCGTTTCGGCGGCGCAGTACGGCACACGGACAGCGCGTCGAGGGCGTCGCGGCGGAGCGCGTTCAGGGCGCTTGCCGACAGCGACAGCCCCTCCCCGATATCGGCGCGGACGGCCTCGCATACGTAGGCCGTGCCGCCCGTCTTGCGGAGACGTTCCGCGACGCTCTCGGGCGTCAGCGGACGATTCCGCGCGGGTTCTGGAATTGGCCCCGTAACCCGGACGCGGTGCCCGTCGGCGTCGGAGACCGTCAGCACAGCCGCCGCGCCGGGTTGTACCGTACAGTCACAGCATACCGCGACTTTCCGGGGCGTCGCCGCCTCCGGTACGGGGGCGGGGGCGTCGGTATCGGAACGCGTCCCGAACATCCACGGCCCGGGGTTGGCGTACCAGTAATCGTCCGTGAATCCGGAACGCGAAAAGGCGCGTTCCAGCCGCGCGGTTTCCTCGGGCGACGGCGCGCGGCGCTCCCGCAAGAGTTTCGCGTACACCGACACCACCGCCGCCACGTATTCCGCGCGCTTCAGCCGCCCCTCGATTTTCAGACACGCTACGCCTAACTCGCGGAGTTCCTCCAGATGGGCGCTCATGTTCATGTCCTTGAGGCTTAGCGCGTACTCGTCCGGGCGGAATTTCCCCACGCTACAGGGCAGTCTACAGGGTTGCGCACAGCGTCCGCGATTCCCGGAACGCCCCCCGATAACCGCGCTCATCTCGCACTGTCCGGAGTAGCACATGCACAGCGCGCCGTGTACGAACGTCTCAATCTCGACGCCGCCGCGCGCACAAAGGGCCGCGATATCGTCGCGGGAGCACTCCCGCGCGGCCACTACACGCGTACAGCCGGCGTCACGCAGTACGCGCGCGCCGCCCGACGTGAAAACGCTCATCTGTGTGCTCGCGTGTACGGGCAGGTCGGGCAGACAGGCGCGGAGTAGCGACAAAAGGCCCCAGTCCTGTACTAATACAGCGTCGACGCCCAGCCGCGATGCCTCGCGGGCCTGTTCCAACGCGGCGGGGAGTTCGCGGTCGGTTAAGAGGGTATTCAAAGTGAGATAGACCCGGACGCCGTAGAGGCGGCAGTAGCGGACGGCCTCGCGGAACTCGTCGCCGGAGAACCCCGCCGCGCGGACGCGCGCGTGAAACTGTCCGTAGCCCAGATAGATGGCGTCGGCACCGTTTTCGACGGCGGCGCGCAGGGCGTCGGGCGACCCGGCGGGGGCCAGCAGTTCCGGACGCTTGCTCATTCGTCCTCGACTGCGATTTCCGGGACTTCCGGCGCGGCCTCGGGTTCGGCTTCCGCGACTTCCGCCACGGCTTCGGCGGCTTCCGGCGCGGTTTCAACTTCGGCGGCTTCCGGTTCCGCCTCGGCGGCGACTTCCTCCACAGTCTCAGTCTCCACTTTCACCGCCTCGGCCTTCGCCTTGCGCGCCTTGCGCGGACGCTTCGACTTCTCCACGATTTCCGCCATTGCCGCCTCGTCCAGCGGCGCGGCCTCCGGCGCCGGCGTCTCACCCGTCACCGATACGACCGCCTTCTGTACCTTTTGCAGACTCTTCTCGGCCTTCGCAAGCGCCTTTTCGGCCTTGTCGAGCTTCTTTTGCAGGCTCAGATTCTCGCGCTTGAAGGCGTTCGCCTCGGCTTTCGCGCTGGCCTCGGCGTCAAGGGCGCTCTTAATCTGCGCGCGGAGCTGTTCGTCGGTCAGGCGGACTTTGAAAAGGTCGTCAGCGATATTCAGCGCGGTCATAATCGCGGCTTCCATGCGGCCCATGTGCGCGTTGAGCATTTTCTGCATTTCCGCGTTGACGTGGACGCCTACGGCCTGTGTGTACTCCGGGGAACTCTCCGTAATCAGCTTGAACTCCTCACCGCAGATTTTCACCGTTACGCTGTTGCTCATGGCAAATACTCCTCTCGTATTGTATCGCCTCCCGGCGCGGGCCGGGAACTGTTCTGGCTTTATCCGCCCCATTATAACACAGTCCCCCCGCCGACGCCACAGGAAAAACGCGTTTTTTCCGAAATTTTCGACGAAAATATTGTCAGGGAATCCCGTAAAGGCGTTTGCCGTTCTCCCATGCGGCGCGCGACATTTCCTCCTCCGAAATGCCCTTCCACTCGGCGAGCTTGCGCACGATGAACGGTAAATTCCTGCTGTCGTTGCGCCTGCCGCGCATGGGCACCGGGGACAAATACGGCGAATCGGTCTCGACGACAATCCGCTCCAGCGGCGTCACCGACACGACTTCGGCGGCGCGGCGGGCGTTCGGGTACGTCACCGGGCCGTCGAAACCCAGATACCACCCCCGCCGCACGAGTTCGGCGGCCATTTCGGCGCTCCCGGAGAAGCAGTGGAACACGCCCCGCGCGTCCGGGTACTCGCGCACTATCGACATACAGTCGCCGTGGGCCTCCCGGTCGTGGACGATGACGGGCAAGTTGAGTTCGATGGACAATTCCAGTTGCCGCCGGAAAATCTCCCGCTGGAACTCCTTCGGGGGGTTCTCCTTCCAGTAGTAGTCCAGCCCGATTTCGCCGACGGCCACGACGACAGGCTCGGCGCACAGGCGGCGCAGTTCGTCGAACTCGGCCTCCCCGGCCCCGGCGCAGTCCTCGGGGTGCAGGCCGACGGCGGCGCGGACATGCGGGTAACGCTTCGCGAGTTCGACCGCCGCGCGCGAGGAGGGGATGTCACAGCCGGGGTCTACGACGAGTTCCACGCCGGAGGCGGAGAGCGCGGAGAGGATTTCGTCGCGGTCGGGGTCAAAGCGTGTCGAATCGTAGTGCGCGTGGGTGTCGAACAGCGGCATAGCGTCCTCCCTCTATAAAAACATCCCCCCGAAACACAGCGTACAGCGCGGCTTCGGAGGGCACATGGTCAGCCAACCTGATTGAGTTTCAAGGTCATGGCGCTTTTCTTGTGCGCGGCGGCGTTCTTATGGAGTACGCCACGGGCGACAGCTTGGTCAACCTTCTTGACGGCCACGCGGTAGGCGGTCTCGGCCACGGCGCGGTCATTCTCGGCGACGGCGGCCTCGAACTTTTTCACGGCGGTTTTCATATCGGATTTCCGGGCGCGGTTGCGGGCGTTCCGGGCCTTCCCGATGAGGTCGCGCTTCTTCGCGGACTTGATATTCGGCAACGTTCTTCCCTCCTTCCGGACTTTGCGTTACATGGAAAGACATTGTACCAGATGATTCCGGAGAATGCAAGGGGTTTTCCGACTTTTTTTCCGCAGAAGGCGCGGAAAAGCCTCCCCCGTGTCGACAGGGGAGGCACCCGCAAGGGAAAAGCGATTACGGCTCCAGCGTCCGGAGCGTGTACGGGGCGCTGTCCGCGGGCGTGTACGAAAGCCCGGGCGTCACGACGGTTTCGCCGTCGTCGGTGATAAGAATCATGTCGAACCCGCCGTAGCTCCGCCAGAAACGCTCCGCCTTCTCCGCGCCCATCACGAATAACGCCGTAGAGAGCGCGTCGCACAGCGCGCCGTCGTCGGCGATAACCGTCGCCGACACAACCCCGTTGCGCGCCGGACGCCCCGTCGCCGGGTTCATGATGTGCCAGTAGGTTTCGCCGTTCTCCTCAAAACAGCGCTCGTAGCCCCCGGAAGTCACGGCGGCCTTGTCGCGGATTTCCACGACCCCGGCGTAGGACTGCGGGTCGTTCGGGTCGCGTATCGCCACGCGCCAAGGCGAACCGTCCGGCTTGCTCCCGACCGTCTGCACGTTGCCGCCTAGGTTCAACAGCCCCGAGGTCACGCCGTGTTTGCGTAAGTACGCCGCCGCCTCGCGTCCGGCGTAGCCCTTCGCCACGCCGCCCAAGTCGATTTCCATGCCCTCCGGGAGCGTCACGGACTGCCCGTCGAGGCGGATTCGCGCGTAGTCGACGTGTTCCAGAAGCGCGGCGGTCTCGTCGAACGACGGCACCCGGTATTCTCCGCCCGTCGTGAACCCCCACGCCCGGACTACCGGGTAAATCGACACGTCAAACGCGCCGTCCGTCGCGCGGCACATCGTCAGCGCGGTGTCGAGTAAGGCGGCGGTCTCCCCGGACACCGTCCCGCCGCCGTCGCGGTTGAGCGCGTAGACTTCACTGCTTTCCAGCGTCGTCGACACCCGGCTTTCGATATTCATCACGATATCGCGCGCGCCTCCCAGCAGGCTCTTGTCGGCGTAGGCCGAAAACGTCATAACGGTGTCCATCGCGAAAAAGTCGAGCTTGTTCTGTACGGCGGCACCCCCGCACGCGGTCAGCGTACACAACAGCAGAAGGAACGGCAAAGCATAATATTTCTTTTTCATGCGTTCCCTCCGTCAGTCGAGTTCGGCCTGCCCGGTGTAGAGGCGGTAATAGCGTCCCTTGGCGGCCAGCAGTTCCTCGTGACTGCCCCGCTCTATCACGCGCCCCTGTTCGAGTACGAGTATGGCCTTGGCGCTCCGCACGGTCGAAAGACGGTGCGCGATTACAAATACCGTCCGGCCCGTCATGAGCGCGTCCATGCCCTGTTCGATAAGTTTTTCCGTGCGGGTGTCGATAGAGCTTGTGGCCTCGTCGAGAATCAGCACCGGCGGGTCTGCGCACGCCGCGCGCGCGATATTCAAAAGTTGCCGTTCGCCCTGACTGAGGCTCCCGCCGTCGCCGGACAGCTCCGTATCGTAGCCCTGCGGCAGACGCCGGATGAAGCTGTCCGCCCCGGCGAGTTTCGCCGCCGCGTATACTTCCCCGTCCGTCGCGGAGGGCCGCCCGTAGCGGATGTTCTCCATGACGCTCCCCGTAAACAAATGCGTATCCTGTAGCACGACGCCCAGCGAACGCCGCAACGATTCTTTCGCGATGTCGCGCACGTCGATTCCGTCGTAGGTAATCGTGCCCTCCTGAATGTCGTAGAAGCGGTTCAGCAGACTGGTTATCGTCGTTTTCCCCGCGCCCGTAGAACCGACGAACGCGATTTTCTGCCCGGGCTTCGCGTACAGCGACACGTCGTGTAAGACGGTCTTTTCGGGCACGTAGCCGAATGTTACATCCTCGAACCGCACTTCCCCGCGTAGGGGAATCAGCGCGCCGTCGGGCTGACGCCACGCCCACACGCCGTTGTCGTCGGGGTGCCCCTGTTCGTCGACGCGCGTCAGCGTGACTTTGCCCTCGTCGAGTTCGGGTTCCGACTCCATCATGTCGAATACGCGCTCCGCGCCCGCCACCGCCGAAAGAATCGTGTTGACCTGTTGCGAAACTTGCGTGATGGGCTGGCTGACTTGACGCGAGTAGAGCAGAAACGCGCCCAGTCCGCCCAAGTCGCCGCTCCGGATTGCCAACAGCGCCCCTACACAGCAAGTCAGGGCGTAGTTGATATAGCTTAGGTTGCCCATAGCGGGCATCATGATTCCGGCGAAAATCTGCGCGCGCGTCGCGGCGGCGCGGTACGCGTCGTTCTTCTCGTAAAAGCCCGCTTTCGCGGCGTCCTCGTGATGGAATACCTTGATGACTTTCTGCCCGCCCGTCATTTCCTCTATATAGCCGTTCAATTCGCCGAGGGCCTTCTGTTGCGCGGAGAAGTAGCGGCGGCTCCGGCCCCCGATGACCCGGACGACCGTCAGCATAATGACAAGCATGCCCATCGTGACCATTGTCAGGGCGGGGTTTAGCAGGAACATTGCCCCTATTGTGAACGTGAAATTCAGCGTACTGGAAATCAGGCTCCCGAAGCTGTTGTTCAACGCCTCCGATACGGTTTCGATATCGTTCGTATAGCGGCTCATGAGTTCGCCGTGCGTGTGGGAATCGAAGTAGCGCAACGGCAACGCCTGCATTTTCGAGAACATGTCGCGCCGGATTTGCGCGACGGCGTTCTGTGATACCTGTACCATAATGCGGGCGTAGCCGTAGGAACACGCCGCGCCGAGGGCGTAGATTAGGCCCATCACGCCCAGCATACGCGCAAGCCCCGCGAAGTCGCCGGGTATGATATAGTCGTTAATGAGGGGCTTCAACAGGTACGACCCGCCGACCGTACAAAGCGAACTGCCCACGAGTAAGACGGCGACGAACACGAGTACGAGCTTGTACGGGGCGAGGTAGCGCATGAGTTTCGCAATCGTACTTTTGAGGTCTTTCGGCTTCTGAAAGCCGTGCCTCTGCGGGCCGCGCGGCCCTTCTTCCCGTTTAGGCATCCGCTACCGCTCCTTCCTGCTGGGACTGGTACACTTCCCGGTAAATCGGCGATTGTTCCATGAGTTCGGCGTGCGTCCCCATGTCGATAATTTTGCCGTCGTCCATGACTACAATTCTGTCGGCGTCCATCACGGAGGCGACGCGTTGCGCTATGATTAACTTTGTTGTACCCGCGAACCCCGTCCGGAACGCCGCGCGGATTTTAGCGTCCGTCGCCATGTCCACGGCGCTTGTGGAATCGTCGAGAATCAAAATTTGCGGGTTACTCAGCAACGCCCGCGCAATGCAAAGCCGCTGTTTCTGTCCGCCGGAGACGTTCACGCCGCCCTGCCCGAGGTCGGTATCGAGGCCGTCGGGCATGGTCTTTAGAAACTCGTCGGCGCAGGCCGTCCGACAGGCTTCCCATAACTCCTCGTCCGTGGCGTCGGGCTTGCCCCAGCGCAGGTTGTCCCGGATAGTCCCGGAGAAGAGCGTATTCTTCTGTAGTACCATGCTGACGGCGCTCCGCAGGTGTTCCATCGTGTAGTCCTGTACGGGCCGCCCGCCGACGCGTACTGTCCCCTCCTGACATTCGTACAGGCGCGGTATCAGCGACACCAGAGACGTTTTGCCCGAACCCGTCCCGCCGAGTATGCCGACGGTCTCCCCGGAGTGGATGTGCAGATTGACATTCCGGAGTACCCATTCGGGGTTGTCGGCGTGGTAGCGGAAGGAAACGCCGTCGAAGTCAATGGAACCGTCCGGGACGCGCGCCGCCGTATCCGCCGCGCTGTCGTCCATCGCGGGGGCCTCGTTCAATACCTCCGCCACGCGCCGCCCGCACGCTATCGCGCGCGTAGCCATCATGAACATCATCGAGAACATCATCAGCGATATCATAATCTGCGTGATATAGGTAAAGTACACCATCAGGTCGCCACTGCCGAGGGTCTTGTTATAGACCATGTGTCCGCCCAGCCACATGACGGCAATGAGTGTCGAATACATAATCAACATCATCGCGGGCATATTGACCACGACCGTGCCGAACGCCTTTAGCGACGTACTCCGCAAAGCGTGGTTGCGCTGTTGAAACTTTTCCGTTTCGCCGTCCTCGCGCACGAACGATTTCACTACGCGGATACCCGTCAAGTTTTCCTGTACGACTAAGTTCAGTGCGTCGGTCTGCTCCTGTAGCGCCTGAAACATCGGGCTTGCCTTGACCATAATCGTGGCGACGACCGCCGCCAACAGCGGGAGCGACACCAGAAAGACCGAACTCAGGCGCGCGCTGATTCTCACGGAAAACGCTATCGCCGCGACTAGCATCACCGGGGAGCGCACGGCGATTCGCATGCCCATCATGAGCGTGATTTGCAGGGCGTTCACGTCGCTGGTCAGGCGGGTGACGAGGGACGCCGTGGAGAACTTTTCGATATTGGAGAAGGCGTAGGTCTGGATTTGCTCGTACTCGGCGCGGCGGAGGTTCGCGCCGAAGCCCATGCCGACTATCGACGACACCGCCGCGCCCGCCATCCCGAAGCACAGCGAGAGTATCGCCATGCCCACCATTTTGAGGCCCTCCCGGAGAATGTAGGCCGTGTCGGCGGCGGGGATTCCGACATCGACAATGTCGCTCATGACCATCGGAATGAGCAGTTCAAAGATAGCCTCGGCGGCGGAACACGCCACGCCCAGCACTATCAGCGGAACGTAGGGCCGGACACAGGCCCCTATTTTCTTCATGCGCTCGACCTCCTTTGAAACGGAACAACTTCCTGTACTGCTACGAATAAAGGATACTACGTGTTCCATGCCGCTGTCAAGGCGATTCCGCGCGAAATTTCCGCAAAGCAGAAGGGGAGCTCCCCGTGGAAGAAGCTCCCCTGTTTTGAATGTCCGGACGCGTTGGACTTCCCCGGCGCCCGACACGACCGGCGAATCAGGCGATTTTCAGGTGTATGACGCACTCCGAAAGGTTGTAGAACGGCTCCTGCGCCGTGGGCGTGAGGTTGTCGACGACGTTGGCCTGCATGAGCACCGTATTACAGGCGAAGCAAATGGGCAGAATGGGGGCCTGTTCCTTGATGTGCTCGCAGACCTGCCGCATGGCCTCCACGCGGTCGGAGGCCGCCACGTACTGTTCGAGTAACCCGGCCATACGCGCGTCAGACCAGCCACTGAAGTTCAGGTTGCCCCACGAGGACACCAGCGCCGAGAGATTCCAGTCGGCGGTCATGCGGGCCTCGCAGTAGCAGAGGTCGAAGTCGCGGTTGCGGGCGGCCTCCCGGAAGGCCTCCCACGGGAGCGCGCGCACCTGTACGGGGATACCCATCGAGCGGTAGTTCTCGGCGATAGACCGCGCCACCGATACCTTGAAACTGTTGTCGGAGTTGACGAGCAGTTTCAGAGTACGGCTTCCCTCGTACCAGATACTCTTTAGCTGTTCGGAGACGGTTTCGACGGAATAATCAAGTTCCAAATCGGTCGGGTACAGGCGCGAGCGCGGGCTGACCGGGAACTGTGCCGGCTCCCCGTGTCCCGACAGGAACGCGCTGACGAGGCTTTCGCGGTTGATTCCGGTCATCAGCGCGCGGCGGAACATCGTAATATTCATGGGCCACGCGGCCTCGGTGTTGCAGACGAGGTAATGGACATCGGTCGTGGCGGCGTCGGCGTAGCGGACATCGCCCGTGACGCCCACCGACGCCCCGGAGCTGAAGTCCGTCACCATCAACTGCACGTCGTGGGAGCTGAAGCGGTAGAGCAGGGAGGCCCCCACGTCGACGAGCGCGATACGCTCCACGGGGCGGGTCAGCCCGCGCCACCAGTTGGCGGTCGGGGTCAGGCACGGCCCGTAGTCGTCGACGTTGTAGCGGTAGGGGCCCGTGCCGTAGGGCGCGCGGCTCTTGTTGGTCGTCTTGCAGATGGGCACGTCCAGCAGGGCCGGGAAACCGCTGTTGGGCGCGTTGAGGTGTATGGTTACTGTCATGTCCGTGGAAGTGATACTCGTAATGCGGGAGAGGCGGCTTCTGTAACGCGCCGACTCCCGCGCGCGGTCGAGGGACTTCCGCACGTCGGCCCCCGTCAGATAGGAGCCGTCGGAGAACGCCACGTCCCAGCGGAGGTTGAACGTGTAGGAGGTGAAATTTTCGTTGCAGGTGTAGCGTTCGCAGAGGCAGTTTTCGGGCTCCAACTGCTCGTCGAGGCGGAAGAGGCCCTCGTACATCAGCGACGCGACGACCTGCTGCACGCCGTCGGGGCAGGTGTAGGGGTCGAGGGACTTGTCGACCTCGTAGGGCAGGGAGAAGCGCCACGGGAGATTGACCTGTGACGGTTCGGGTTCGGGTGTGGTTTGCGTCTGTTCCTCCAGCGGAATCAGGCCGCTTTCCTCCCGCTCCAGCTCGTCCGGCGCGCAGGCGCTCAGGAGCAGAGACACCGACAGCACGCACGAGAGCCATATGTAACGCGGACGCCTCAAAGAATCACTTCCTTCACGAAAAATCCCCTGAAATCACCGGGTAGCGGTCATTTCAGGGGGTGCCACTGTGGCGCAGAAGGAGGGATTTGAACCCTCGCGCCGGGTTTTAACCAGCCTACTCCCTTAGCAGGGGAGCCCCTTCGGCCTCTTGGGTACTTCTGCACGACGATTATCTGATTGAAACGGGACTGCTACTGGCGGAGAGGGTGGGATTTGAACCCACGGACGTGGAACGCACGTCGCCGGTTTTCAAGACCGGTTCCATCAACCGCTCGGACACCTCTCCAAATATTTCCAACCTCGGCGCGCCCTAGCGGCTCCGCTGTCGGAAACTCATTCGGACTGTCGGAAAGTATACCACACTTTCCGGGGTCTTGTCAACCGTTATTTGAAAAACTTTTGCGCCTCTTGCGCGGAAAACCGGAAAATCCCCCTAGATTTTTGTCTATGGACTACTTTTACGAAATCGCGGTTGCATTTCGCCCCGGAATCGTGTAAAATGACAGGCAAGCAAAATTACTGTTCACGTCGCGGCTTTCCGCGCGTCCTGAAATTTCCTAGTGAAGGAGACTCTTTATGTTGCTCTATCTGATTTCCTCGGCGGTCGCGCTGGTTCTGCTCGTGCTCGACCAGTGGAGTAAGGCATGGGTCACGAAGAACCTCGCCCTCGGACAGACCGCCCCCCTGCTCGGCGATATCCTCGAATTGAACTGCGTCCACAATTACGGCGTGGCATGGTCGCTCTTCTCCGGTATGCGCTGGGTACTCGTCGGCGTGACTAGCTGTATTGTCCTCGCCGTGACCGCCGTGCTCGTGCTCCGGCTCATCCGCCACCCCGCCGGGGTATTCGCCGCCTTCCTGATTCTCAGCGGCGGCCTCGGGAATCTGATTGACCGTATCTTTCGCGGCTACGTCGTCGATATGGTTCACCTGAAGTTTTGGCCCAGCTACCCCACGTTCAACGTCGCCGACATGTGCGTCGTCACGGGCTGTGTCATCTGGATACTCTACGCGCTTCTGGCGCAGGAACCGTCCCCCGAAGAGCTCGCCAAACAGCGCGAAAAGATTCGCTCGGCGCGTCAGGCCCGGAAGGCCGCGCTCATGCGCGAACACCACGGCGCAAGCAGCGTGCGTTCCTCGGTCGACTACGGCACCGGGGAGGCCTCCGCGCCCGCCGACGGCGACACCCCCGGAAGTGATTTCCCTTGACGCTCTACGCAGTACCGGAGGACAGCGGCGCGCGCCTCGACGTGTGGCTCGCCGCTCACGTCGACACCCTGACGCGTTCCGGCGCGGCGCGCCTCCTCGAACAGGGCGCTGTCACGGTCGACGGCCATACAGCGTCGAAAAGTACGCGCCTCCGGGGCGGCGAACAGATTACAGTCACGCTTCCCGAAGCCGCGCCCGTCGACGCGAAACCGGAAAATATTCCGCTGGATGTCGTCTACGAGGACGCCGACGTGATAGTCGTCAACAAGCCCGCCGGAATGGTCGTACACCCAGCCCCCGGACACCCTGACAGTACGCTTGTCAACGCGCTGCTGTACCACTGCGGCGGGACGCTCTCGGGAATCAACGGCGCCGCGCGCCCCGGTATCGTACACCGCATCGACCGCGACACAACAGGGTTGATTATCGCCGCGAAGAACGACGCCGCGCACCAAAATTTGGCCGCGCAACTGCAAGACCACACCCTGTCAAGGGTATACCGCTGTCTCGTAGTCGGGGGGCCGCGCGGCGACGCCGGGACGGTCGACGCCCCCATTGGCCGCTCGGCCAGAGACCGTAAAAAGATGGCAGTCACCCCGACGGGCCGCCCCGCCGTGACGCACTGGAAGGTCGTCGAACGCCTGCGGGGCTGTGCGGACTTGGAGTGCCGCCTCGAAACGGGCCGCACGCACCAGATACGCGTACACATGGCGCACATCGGGCACCCCGTACTCGGCGACCCGGTCTACGGCGCGGCGGTTGCGGGGCTGACGGGGCAGTGTCTGCACGCAATCGGCTTACGGTTCGTCCACCCCCGCACGGGCGAATTGGTAGAGTTATCGTGTCCGTTGCCGGAGGAGTTCATGCGCGCCCGCGATAAACGGAAATAGCGCGGCCTTACGTTCGTCTCTCCTTTGCACGCAAGCGTCCTGTCCCGGCGGGGCAGGGCGCCGCTTTTCCCGCACATCCGCCACGCCTCCTCTCCGCGTCCGGTTACACCAGTATATCCGCCCGGGCCTGTACGGGTTCCGGGATTCCGCGAAAATTCCCCCTCCGTCGCTCCGCGATTTGCCAAGTAACTCGTTACACATACGGAGCGTTTTCCGCGAAAACAGCTTGACAGGATAGCGAAAGTTCGCTATAATTTTATTATTCTGACGCTTTGACCGCGTAATTCTTTTGTGAGGGATTCGGCGAAAGGAGGCGCATTCCCGTGAAACGCCTGCTGGAAGTGCGCGAAATCCGCGACGCCGTGACAACGCTGGGCGTCCGGTACGGAATCGGCGGCGCGTGGCTGTTCGGCTCCTACGCGCGCGGGGACGCTACCCCGGAAAGCGATGTCGATTTGAGGATTGAACAGGGCGATTTGCGGGGATTTTTCGCGCTGTCGGGTCTGCGTCTGGACTTGCAGGAGTGGTTAGGCGCGAATGTCGACCTGCTGACTTCCGACAGTCTCGACGAGCGGTTTCTGAGCCGCATTCGGGGGGAGGAGATTCTGCTGTATCCCGGAGCGCGAACGTGACAAGTCCATTGTGGAGCATATGCTCTCCTATTGCGTCGATATTGAGGAAACTATCCGGCGTTTCGGCGACAGTTACGAGGCGTTTTCGGGCGATAAGGCCTACCGCAACGCCTGCGCCATGTGTATTCTGCAAATTGGCGAGCTTGCCGGACATTTGAGCGCGGACTTCCGCGCCGCCCACGCCGAAATGCCGTGGAGAGAAATTCGCGGTATGCGAAACGTCGTGGCCCACGCTTACGCGGATATCAGCTTTAAGACAACGTGGGATACCATGCGGACGGATATTCCGGCGTTGAAAAACTTCTGTGCGGAGATTTTGTCAAAATAAGCCGCGCTTTTGCGTCATACCTTCCCTATGAGGAATTGAAACGTGTAAACATGTTAATCTCTCCTGCGCACCTTTTTGGTCATACATTCCCTATAAGGGCCTGCAAAGCAACAGCGTCCTGTCTCCAATGGAGGGCAGGACGCCATTTCATTTCCCGCCGGGGACGATTTTTTGGAGACGGGAAAATTTATGGTAGCCAAACGGCATAAGTTGTGCTATGATGTCGTGCGGAAGGGGGCGGATGGATTGAACCGGAGACGTGAGAGAAGCAGACGCGAACGCCGCCGCCGTGTTACGCTGTTGGGGCACCTGTCGCGCGTGGTATTACTGGCGCTGTTCTGCTGGGCCTTCTTCCAGTGGAGCAACCATTCTTTGCAAGTCACGAAATGGGAGGCGGCGTTCCCCGGCCTCCCCGACAATTTCGACGGCTGTCGCGTGGCGGTGCTGTCCGACTTCCACGGGGCGCTGTTCGGCGACAAGAACCGCGCACTGTTCCGGAAAGTCGCGCGGCAGAAGCCCGACTATATCTTCCTTCTGGGCGACCTCGAGGACAGTTTCCGTGGCCCGGTGGAGGGCTACCCCGAGACGCTCGCCGAGAAGTTTTCCAATATCGCGCCCGTCTACTACGTCACGGGGAATCACGAGTGGGCCATCGGGGACGTTCCCGAACTCAAGGAGCGGTTACGGGTTCGCGGCGTGCGGGTACTGTCCAACGAGTGCGTGACGCTCTGGCGGGAGGGCGAAACGGTAGTCGTCGCGGGAATCGACGACCCCAACGGGTACGCCGACCAGAAGTCGCCGGAGAGCGTCGCGGCGGACTTGTACGCCGAGTACGGAGACCCCTTCTGGGTACTGCTGGCCCACCGGAACAACCTGTTCCCGACAAAATACTGTTATCTGGGGGCCGACTTGGTGCTGTCGGGCCACGGACATGGCGGTTTGATACGTTTACCCTTTACGGACGGCCTTGTGTCGACGGACAGGACGTGGTTCCCGACTTGGACAGCCGGGTTTTACGAGAAGAACGGCTCGCGCTTATTCGTCACGCGCGGGCTGGGCAATTCCGGGAAGACGTTCCGCCTGTTCAACCGCCCGGAAATCGCTATTTTGACGCTCAGGAAGGCGTAACATATTGAGGATGAGACTATGACAGAATTTCACGCCGGAGAGTACGCAATCGCGGTAATAGGCGCGGGACACGCCGGAATCGAGGCGGCGCTGGCGGGGGCGCGTCTGGGACTGCGCACGGCGGTTTTCACGCTGAACCTTGACGCCGTGGGGAATATGCCGTGCAACCCCGCCATCGGCGGCACGGGCAAGGGGCACTTAGTCCGCGAACTCGACGCGCTCGGCGGCGAAATGGCCAAAGCCGCCGACGCCTGCTGTATCCAGTACCGCCTGCTCAACAAGGGCAAGGGCCCCGCGGTATGGAGTCTCCGCGCACAGGCCGACCGCCGCGCGTATCAGGAGCGCATGAAGCACACCCTTGAGCTACAGGAAAACTTGACTGTCCGGCAGGGGGAAGTGACCGAACTCCGCAGGGACGGCGACGCCTTCCGGGTCGTACTGGCGACGGGGGCGGCGTACCGCGCGCAAGCCGTCATACTCGCCACGGGGACGTATCTTTCGGGGCGGACAATCGTCGGGGAGTGGGTGGAGGAATCCGGCCCGGACGGCATGCACCCCGCCGCGCGCCTTACGCCGTCGCTGTTGAAACTGGGCTTACCCTTGCGCCGCTTCAAGACGGGCACCCCGCCGCGCGTCAACCGGCGGAGCGTCGACTTCGACGAGATGGAGCTACAGGAGGGCGACACGCTCCCGGTACCGTTCTCGTATTCGACCGCGACGCCGCCCGTCAACCGCGCCGTGTGCTGGCTGACTTGGACGACCGAGGAGACGCGCCGCATTGTGGAAGCGAATTTAGACCGCGCGCCGATGTACTCCGGCGTCATACAGGGCGTGGGGCCGCGCTACTGCCCCTCGTTCGAGACGAAAATTGTACGATTCCCGGACAAACTCCGACATCAGCTCTTTGTGGAACCGATGGGACTGAACACCGAGGAACTGTATATACAGGGCTTCTCGTCGTCCATGCCGGAGGAAGTACAGGTTGCCATGCTGCACAGCGTCCCCGGACTGCGCCGCGCCGAAATGACGCGCCCCGCCTACGCCATCGAATACGACTGTATCGACCCGCTGGCGCTTCACGCGACGATGGAAGTAAAAGCCGTGCCGGGCCTCTACGGGGCCGGACAGTTCAACGGCTCGTCCGGCTACGAGGAGGCCGCCGTACAGGGATTCGTCGCGGGCGTCAACGCCGCCCGGAAACTGCGCGGCGAGACGCCGTTCGTACTCTCCCGGGCCGAGTGCTATATCGGCGCGCTGATTGACGACCTCGTGACGAAAGGCACGGAAGAACCCTATAGAATGATGACTTCCCGGAGCGAATACCGCTTACTGTTGCGGCAGGACAACGCCGACCAGCGTCTGACCCGGCGCGGGTACGAAATCGGACTGGTTTCAGAAGAACGCCTCCGCGCCGTCGAACGGAAATACGAGGCAGTGCGGCGGGAAATTACAAGGCTGGAACACACGGGGCTTTCGGTGTCCCCGGCGCTGTCGGAACTGCTGGCGGCGCGTGACGCCGGGGCCGTCCCGGACGGTACGTCGCTGTTGGCGCTGTTGCGGCGGCCCCGGGTCTCCTACGACGACCTGTCGCCGTTCGACCCCGCCCGCCCCGAACTCTCGGCGGATATCCGCGAACAGGTCGAGATTTCCGTCAAGTACGAGGGCTATATCAGGCGGCAACAGAAACAGGTCGCCGACTTTCAGCGCATGGAAAACCGGGTTTTGCCGGAGGATATCGACTACCAGTCGATTCAGGGCCTACGGCTGGAGGCGCGCGAAAAACTCGCGGCGGTTCGCCCGTACAGTCTCGGACAGGCCGCGCGTATTTCGGGCGTGTCCCCGGCGGATATCGCCGCGCTGACTATCTGGCTGGAACGCTTCGGACGTTCCGCCGAATCTGGCCCCGCGTGATATCTCCCCCGGACGCGGGAGCGACTTCAAGTTACACGTAGAATAAAGGAGAAAGTGTCACATGAGAAAATTACTGGCGATTCTGGCCTGTAAAGTGGGCTACTTTGTCGGGAAACTCGTGGGAAAAGGGAGTTCCCTTCCCGGCAAGCT
>CAMHDB010000001.1 GCA_946183715.1 uncultured Oscillibacter sp. | reverse complement strand
ATCGACATTCAGGGCGTGGAGGACTTCCACGGCGAAATGGACTTCAAAGTAGCCGGAACCAAGAAGGGCATTACCGCCATTCAGATGGACTTGAAAAACGACGGGCTGTCCATGGAAATCATTCAAAACGCGCTCGATATCACCTACGACGCCCGCTGTGAGATTCTCGACCAAATTATGCTCCCGGCTATCGGCGCGCCGCGTAAAGAGGTCTCGCGCTACGCCCCGAAAATGATTACCATGCACATCGACCCCGACAAAATCCGGGACGTTATCGGCAAGGGCGGGAGCGTCATTCAGAAGATTATCGCCGACACCGGGGCGAAAATCGACATCAACGACGACGGCACGATTTTCATTGCCTGTCCCGAGGCCGCCGGGTGCGACGCCGCCAAGAAGTATATCGACGACATCGTGTTTGTCCCGGAAGTCGGACAGCTTTACTACGGGCGCGTCGTGCGGATTATGGCTTTCGGCGCGTTCGTGGAACTGGCCCCCGGCAAGGACGGACTGGTGCATATCTCGCGCCTCGCCGACCACCGCATTGACCGCGTGGAGGACGCCTGCCGAATCGGGGACATGATGTGGGTCAAGGTCATGGACATCGACGAAAAGGGGCGCGTGAACCTGTCGCACCGGGACGCCATGCGCGAAATCCAGAACCGTGAGAAGCGCGGCGGCCCCCGCATGAAGTAAGCGGCACAATTCCCCGGCGCGGCGGCCCCGGATGAAATAACAGGAACGCGGGAAAAGGGCTGTCGTCCTTTTCCCGCCGACTTGCGGAAAGGTCAGATACAAGCATGAAATTTCTGGACATGCAGATGATTGAGCGGAACGCGGCCTTGTTTCTGGCGGCGTTACTGTTGGTATTCCTGAGCGGTTGCGGCGGAGCGCCCGTCGAGACGCCGGAGAAGTCCGCGCCGGAAAGCGGCGTCGAGGACACCGCCAAACCCGCCGGAAGTGACGCCGAACCCGTCGAGACCAGCGACGCCGCGCCCGACGACGGAGAAGCGCAATTACTGGACGCCGACCCGGTGACTGTACGCGTCGCGGCGCTCAAAGGCCCCACCGCAATGGGACTTGTCAAGCTGATGTCGGAGACCGACGACGGCTGTGAATTTACGCTTGCGGCGTCGCCGGACGAAGTCGCGCCGCGCCTCATTCAAGGCGAATTGGACATTGCGTGTATCCCGGCGAATCTCGCGGCGGTACTCTACAACCGCACGGGCGGCGAAATCGTCACGCTGGCCGTCAATACGCTGGGCGTGCTCTATATCGTAGAGAACGGCAACGCGATACAGTCTATGGAGGACTTGCGCGGCATGACGATTGCGGCGTCGGGCAAAGGCTCCACGCCCGAATACGCGCTCTATTACCTCCTGCGGCAGAACGGGTTAGAACCCGATATCGACGTGACCATCGACTGGAAGAGCGAACACAGCGAATGCGTGACCGCCCTCGCGACGGGCAACGCGACGGTAGCGCTGTTGCCTCAGCCGTTCGTGACCGTCGCGCAAAACCAGTTGGAAGATTTGCGCGTCGCGCTCGACCTGACCCGCGAATGGGACGCCCTCGGCAACGGTTCGACGCTCATTACAGGCGTTGCGGCGGCGCGTCGTGCGTTCGTCGACGAACACCCCGCCGCCGTGGCGCAATTCCTCGACGCCTACGCCGATTCCGTGGCGTGGGTCAACGCGAATCCTGCCGACGCGGCGGCGCTCATCGGCGCGGCGGATATCGTCCCGGCCCCCGTCGCCGAGAAGGCCCTGCCGTACTGTAATATTGTCTGCGTGCGCGGCCCCGAACTCGCCGCGATACTCCCCGGCTACCTGTCGGTGCTCTACGACGCCGCGCCCGAATCCGTCGGCGGCGCGCTCCCGGAATCCGATTTCTACTACGGCGCGTGAAACGAATTGTGACCGCGCTTTTCTGGCTGGCCCTCTGGGAAGGGGTCAGCCTGCTTTTCGGTCAGCCGCTGTTACTGCCTTCCCCAGTGTCGGTGGCCGCGCGGCTGTGTGCGCTGGTACGGACGGCGGCCTTCTGGGAATCCGTGGCGCGCTCGTCGTGGCGCGTACTCCGCGGCTTTACGCTCGGCGCGGCGTCCGGCGTACTCCTCGCCGTCCCGGCCCACGCTAGCCCGCCTGTACGCGCGCTCCTGTACCCGGCTGTCGCGACGGTCAAGGCGATTCCCGTCGCGTCGTTCGTGATTCTCGCGCTCGTCTGGCTCCCGTCGCGCGCCCTCTCGACGTTCATCGCGTTCCTGATGACGCTCCCGCCCGTCTATCTGGGCACGCTGGAGGGAATCGGGCGCGCCGACGCGCAGTTACTCGAACTCGCGCGCGTGTACGGCGTCCCGCTCCGGCGACAGGTCGCGGCGATTTACCTTCCGGCGGCGCTTCCCTCGTTCCGTACTGCCGTCGCGTTGTCGCTGGGGCTGTGCTGGAAGGCCGGGATTGCCGCCGAAGTCATCGGCCTGCCGCGCGGCACCCTCGGCGAACGCCTCTACAACGCGAAAGTCTACTTTTTGACGGCGGACCTGTTCGCGTGGACAGTGGTTGTTATCTTACTGTCGGTATGCTTTGAGCGTGCGGCGCTGGGCGTACTCGACTGGCTTGCAAGGAACGTCGGCGCGTGATACACGGGAGGGGCAAACTATGGTCAGCGTGGAACACCTGCGGAAGTCGTACCGGGGGCGCGCCGTACTGCGTGACGTGTCTTTCCGGGCCGCGCGCGGACAGGTGACGTGTCTTTCCGCGCCGTCGGGCGGCGGCAAAACGACGCTGTTCCGAATCCTGCTGGGGCTGGAATCCCCGGACGCCGGGCGCGTCGTACTCCCGGAACGCTGTCGGTGGTCGGTGGTCTTTCAGGAGGACAGGCTTCTACTAAGCCGCGACGCCCGCTGTAATCTGCGGTTCGTACTCGGCGGGGCCTACGACGAAGCGGCGGCGGCGGCCCTGCTGGACGAACTCGGCCTCGCCGACGCCGGGGCCATGCCCGTCCGCGACTACTCCGGCGGTATGCGGCGGCGTCTGGCGCTGGCGCGGGCACTGCTTACGCCGTCGGACGTACTCATCCTCGACGAACCGTTTACGGGCGTCGACGCCGACGCGCGCGGACGCTGTCTGGACGCCCTGCGGCGCCTCGGCGCGGGGCGCGTCGTACTCCTCGCCACGCACGACGCCGTAGCCCTCGACGCGCAAATCGTGCCCCTGACATAAAAAGTCTCCCCCGCATAGCGGGAGAGGCTTTTTCATTTTACGCGCTGACGGGCGTCTGTACCGCGCCGACGAACAGCGGCAGTCCGGAAGCGGTCACGGCGAATACAAACGGGCGGTCTAACGTGAACTCCACAAGCGGGAGCGGCTCCGGCATTCCGGTCGCCATAGCCATCATGACCGTGAACGCGGCGGCCTCACAGCCTTCCTCGTCAATCTTGACGCGCGCGGCGTGCTTGGCCTGCCCGATTGCGATATCGTTACGCTCGGCGGTCATGGGAGAGAAGTCCGACACATTCGCGTCGAATACGTCCGTAATGCCCAGCGCCTGCAGTCCGCCGATAAGGTCAATATCGGACGTAACGTCGAATTTCGGCAGCGACAAAGCAACGTCGGCGGCGGCGCTCGTCGCGTACTTCTCCGGGTCGGACAGGAAATCCATGGCCGCGCCGCTGTCGAGAAGTCCGGCGGGCGTCGCGCCCTCGTCCGGGAGGATAAGCCACATTCCGCTGTCGCGGAGTTCCTTGTAGACGGCGGTGAAGCCGTCGCCGTCGTAGACCGCGCCCCGGAACGTCTGGTGCATAAAGGGCGCGTCGCGGTCGCCGCCCACGGCGTGGAACGTCCCGGTTTTCGTCGCGTAGTCCGAAAACTCGTCGTCCCAGTTGGCCTTAAAGTAAATCGTCGTCGCGAGTGCAAGGACGGTCTCCGGCGCCATTGCCACGCCTCCGGCCTGTTCGGAGAGCAGTCCGCGCGTCTGCTCGTTGAGCCACGCCTGCAAGGCGGCGTCGAACGCCGGCGAGCCCATGCGCCCGGAGTAGGAGGACGCGTAGAAGTTCCGCGCGATTTCTTTCAGCGTGTCGGCGTTGAAGCGGAGTCCTTCACTGAGCCAGAGCGAGCTACCCAACAGCGTACTCGAAACCCCGTCGTCCGTGTACAGGGCGTTCCAGATTCGGTTCGCCTGCGCGGAGAGGGCCTCCGGGGTTTCGGCGGAGAGCAAGTCAAGAATCTGCTTCTGACTTTCCCCGGCAGTCAGTCCGGACAGCATTGCAAGCGCCATATAGATATTGAGAGGCGAGCAGACGCGGTTTTCCGTGCCGTTCAGGAATTGCCTGACGCCGTTCTTGAAGAACGGGTAGAGGGGCCGGACTTCCCCGGCGGTCAACTGCGGACGGCTTCTGTCGGCGTCCCTCCACGCTTCGTAGGCGTCGAAATACGCCTCCTTAAGTCTGCCGTTTTCCTCGGTATAGTCCGATTCCAGCGGGTAGGGCACTGTCTCCGGGTACGTCGCCCGGGCGATTTCCCCGGCAATCACCGCCGGGGCATAGGAAGCGGCGGCGTGGGCCTCGGGTTCCTCGTCGTCCGCGGGCGGCGCGGGCCTCGCCCAATGGGCCTCGGGTTCCTCGTCGGGGTCGAGTTCGGGCACGTCGCCCGGGTCGACACTCGCTTTCAGTCCGGACAGCGCGTTGTCCGACGCCCCCGGCGTAGCCCCACAGCCCATCATCGTAAGCCCCATCACCGCCGCCATCAGTAACGAACAGAAACGCTTGATTCTCATAAATACGCCTCCTTGAAATGTTCCTGTCCTTTAGACGTTCGCCGCGAAAAAAGGTTCCGCCCGCAAGCGTGGCAAATTATGTCGGCTTGATATTGAGAATGCCCCGGCATTTCGGATACCGCGAACAGCCATAGAACTCCTGCCCGGCGTTTTTGCCCTTCTGTGCCTTGCGTTTCACCATCGGCGCGCCGCACTTCGGGCATACGACGCTTTCCGGCTTCGCCGCTTTCGGGAGGTCGGACGCGAACTGCTTGCGGTACTTCGCGAGATAGTCGATATTCTGCGGGCGGTGGGCGTCGAGGAAAAAGCGGGCCAATTCTTCGGTGGCCTTGTCGCTCATGCGGTCGGAGCGCTTTTCGCTCCGCTCCCGGATATGCGCGACGAGCTGGTCGGCGCGGAGTATTTGCGCCTGTACGTCCTTCGGGGCGCGGCCCATGTTCACGACGGTTTTCGGATTGGCAAGCACAATCAGAGAACGGTATGTGTCGTAGAAATTTTTCTCAAAGAGGGCCTTTCCGATAAATCCCTTGGTGTCGGCGCGAATCTGCCGGATGAGTTCCAAATGCCGCCGATTCTGCGTAATCGGGGAGTAAATGCCCTCTTTTCTGGTTTCGCGTCCGAAATTGAAAGTCCGGATAAATTCGCCCCGGTCGTTGACTTCGATGTTGCCGAACAGATTCTTGCACTCTAACACAAAGTGGTCGTAGGGCGTGACAATCAGGTAATCAATTTGCGCGGTCAGTCCCTCCCGTTCGAGGAACAGGTCGTGCAGAATGTACATCGGCATATGGCTGTTTTTGAGTTCAAAGAGAATGCGTTCCTCTCCGGCGATTCCCGCCTCTACGATTCGGATTTCCTGCGCAAGCCGGGACGTACTTTCCCCGCCGTCCGGGCCGCGCAATTTCCGTAAGGCGGCGAGCTGTTTTTCCGCTTCGCTGTCGGTTTTCAGGAAAACCGGCTCTTTTTGTCTGTCGAACAGTCCCATAAAGAGGCCTCCTTTCTCTCTCCGACATTATACGTGTCCCCGGAAACGCTGTCAAGACAGCGCCGAAAATTCCTCTTGCATTTCCAGATTGTGGAAGGTATAATAGGCGCGAATCGGCGGTTTTTCCGTCGAAGTCAGCGTTGCGGAGGTACGATTATGGCGACCGTAGAGGAAATTCTGAACCTTGCGCGGAAGGAATTAGGCTACCGGGAATCTCCGGCCAACAGCAACCTTACGAAATACGGAAAGTGGTACAAGCTGGACGGGAATCCATGGTGCATGATGTTCGTCATGTGGGTTTTCAATGAGGCGGACGCGCTGGCGCTGCTGCCGACGCGCACGGCGTCCTGTGCGGAGTTCATGAAGGCGGCCAAGAAGGCCAAGAACTGGTACAAGCGCACGAATCTGAAGCCCGGCGACGTGGTGATTTTCGATTTTCCGGGGAATCTGTCCACGGCGGAGCACGTCGGGATTGTCGAGGAACTCGCCGACGAGGAGGAGTACGTGTTCACGATTGAGGGCAACACGAGCACGAGCAACCAGTCCGACGGGGGCACGGTCATGCGGCGCAAGCGGAAGCGTTCCCTGATTGCGGGGGCGTTCCGTCCGTCCTACGAGGCCGAGAAGGCCGGGATTCCGGAGCCGGAGCCGGTGGAGATACCCGTACCGGAGGACGCGAACCCCGACGCCGACGAGTACCTGTACGGGACGCCGGAGGCGGAAACGGGCGACAGCGTGTCGTTCAAGGGACACTCGCAGTTTTCGGGGCCCTACGACGACGCGGAGGCCGTCCCGGCGACGCCCTGCGCGGCGGAAGTCGTGGCGTATTCGCGCGGCACGGCGCACCCGTACCACCTCGCCGGGACCGGAATCGAGGGCTGGGCCGACTTCAGCGACGTGAAGCTCTCCGCCCCGGAACAGAAACGCGCCGAAACCCGCGCGCGTCTGCAAACCGGGTTCCGCGTCGAGATTACCGCGTGCCCGTCCTTACGCGTCCGGAGCGGCCCCGGCGTCGAACACCCCGCGCAGGGGAACTTGTCCACGGGGACGGTCGTCACGATTCTGGAGGAGCGTAACGGCTGGGGACGCTTCGCCGCCGAACGCTGGATTAGCCTGAACTATACGAAAAAGCTGTGAGCGTAAAGAATACACCCCCGCTTTCCGGCGGGGGTGTCGTTTGTTCAGTTGGTGTAACAGCGGTACAGGAACGTCACAATCTGCCCGCGCGTGCAGATACGCTCCGGGGAAAACGTGGTGTCCGTGGTGCCGTTCGTGATTCCGGCGTCTAGGGCCCACGCCACCGCCGACGCGTAGTCGCTGTCCGGCGAAACGTCCGTGAAGCGCTCCAGAACCGATTGCAAAGACGCCTCCTCCGTCGGGCAGCCCGCCAGTTTCCATAGATACGTCACGGCGTCGGAGCGCGTGGACGCCTCCTCGTCGTTGTAGAGGACTTCGGCGGGAATCAGCGTGTTCTCGTAGGCCCACAGCGTCCCCGGGCTGACCGCGCTCAACGCGAGTTGCGTTTCCGGACAGCCGTTGGCGCGCCACAGGAACGTGAGAATATGGCGGCGCTTGCAGGGGTCGTTCGGCGAAAACGTCTCGGCGGAAGTCCCGCTCGTAATCCCCCGGCGAACCGCCCAGCACACCGCCGGGTAGTAGCTCGAACTCGTCGACACGTCCTGAAACCCGGGCCCGGCGTAGTCCTCCGTATCGGCCAGCACGGGCATGACGGCCCAGTGTGCGTAGAGGGTGTGGTTCTCCTGCCGGTAGAGCGGCCCGTAGTTCGACACGCGCTCCCCGCCGTGCGGAAGCGTGTACCAGCCCTCGAACGTGTAGCCCGTGCGGGCGGGGCGCGGGAGTTCGCCGTAGTCGCCGCCCTTCGGGATGTCAATCGAAAGTTCGCGGAGCGTTCCGCCGTTGGCGTCCAGCCTGACCTCATACGTCACAACGGCCCACTGCGCGTAAAGGTTCAGGTTGGCGCTGAGGCTGACCACGTTGTTGGCTGTGATTTTCGTGCCCGTGACCGTGTACCAGCCCTGAAACACATAATTATTCCGCTCCGGCACGGGCAGTTCTCCGTAGGCTCTCCCGTTCGTGACCTGCTTCGTGTTCCACGGAACAGACGCCCCGGCCCCGTTCGGATAAAATGTGACAGTAAAGGTTTGGGCGTTATCCGGGACTTGCGCGCCGGGAGCGCCGTTGCCGTCGTCGGCGGTTACGCCGTCGACGATGTGCCCCTGATAGATTTTCGAGTCCTTGTTCTCGTCGGTCAGCGCGCCGTCGACGATATGCCCCTGAAAAATGCGCCCTTCCGCCCCCGCGGCAAACGGGAACGCTGTCAGCCAAAGAAGCAAGAGTATCACGCTATAAATACGTCTTTTCACAGAAACTCCTCCCATGATACAAATTTCACATTCGCCGAACCCGCCCCGCGACCGCCGCGCACTTACGCGGCGTCGGTCTCTCCGTAACAGCGGTAGAGGAATGTTACAATCTGTCCACGGGTACAGGTTTTGTCCGGGGAGAAGGTAGTCTCCGTGGTGCCCTTGGTAATGCCAAGGTTGACGGCCCACGCGACCGCCTGCGCGTATTCACTGTCCGTGGAAACATCCGTAAAGTTATCTAACACATCCGTGAGGGCACTGCCGCGAATCGCCGGACTTTTGGCGAGTTTCCAGAGGTACGTCACCGCCTCGGAACGCGTACAGGGCCGGGAGGCGTCGTATTTCTCCGGGGTAATCATCTCCTTGCCGTAGGCCCACAGCGCCGCCTTGCCGAAATCCGACTGCGCGTTCAGGTCCTTGAAGGGGTTGCTTCCCTCGTAAATCGGGGAGCGGTTCGCGCGCCACAGGAACGTAAGAATATGGCTGTGCTTGCACGGGTTGTTCGGCGAGAACTGCTTCGGGTTGTAGGAAGTGCCCTTCGTGATATTCTGCTCGACGGCCCATGAAATGGCGTCGTAGTAGGCCGAGCCCTGCGCGACATCCGTAAAGGGGAGGTAATTGTCTACTTTCTCGTGCGCGCCCTCTTTGAGGGAGCTGGAGGAGATTTCGTTCTCCCCGACGACGAGGGAGGCGTTGTTGACGTTGTCGCCGTAGAGGACGCCGTCGGACTGCACAAACGAGAGGGGATTGCTGTCGGACGAGACCATGAGCGTGGTCGTGCCGCGTAGCTGCGCGACGCGTTCGGTATTCGGAAGCGTCGAATAGAGCTCGATTTCGTAGCGCGCGCCGGGTTCGCCGAGTTCCACGGCGTTGAGGTTGTGCGCGTCGTCGACGTAGAACGTCACGCTCCGCGCGGCGGTCGTGACCGTCGCGTACTGCTTGACGTGTACCATCGTGGCCTCCAGCGTGGCCTCCTCGTCGCGGTTGACGACCGTGTACTGGTGCCCGGTGGGCAGCCACACGTAGACGCCCGTACTTTCGACCTGCGGCACGAGCGGCGCGTCCGCCGTCACGGCGAGTTCGACCATGGGGTACACGTCCGTCTCCGACGTGTAGACCACGCCGTCCTTGATTTCCACCTTGTTTTCGCCGTACTCGTCCGTGACGAACGCGTTGGCGACGTTAATCGTCAGGAGTTGCTCTTTACTGTTGCCGTTCACGTCCGGGCGGTTAATCCATGTTTGGTAGAAGTCGCTGTAGGGGACGTAGGAAATCCAGCTCCCCTTCTCGTCGTAGCGCGGGCCCCAGTCCTGATTGTCGTTCATGCGGTAGTACCAGCGGAAATAGTGGCCCTGACGGTCTTTTTCGAGCGTAATCCAGCGGTCAGGCCCGGGGAGGTTGCAGTCGTAGACCATGATACGCGTCTCGGTCTCGCTGTACTCCACGACTTTGTAGCCAATCAGGGCGTGCGCCTGTCCGGTCATGCCGATTGCAATCAAAACCGGGTGGTCCTTGCTCCGCTGGAAGGCCCGTACTTCCGACACGAGGTCGTCGTAGCGGTCCTTATTCTTCGCGTAGTCGTGCTGGATGATGGAATCCTGCTGGCTGACCTGAATCGCCTCGATGAACTTCACAAGCTCGTCGTTTTCGAGGTTGTCGAAATCGACCATGAGTTCCCCGGGCTTGCCCGACACGGGAAGCATTCCGGTCTGGTTGACCTGTCTCTGGTGCTGGTAGAGCAACGCCGCGACGACCGCCATGCCGTAACAACTGCCCTTCCACTGCTGGGCGCTGTTGTAGTAGGCGATGGCCTGCGCGGTCTCGTTGAAAATCTCGGTGTAGCGCTCGTAGGGAATCTTGTAGGGCTTGCCGTCGGCGCTGGTACAAGCCTCGTAGCCGATTCCGGGCATATTCTTTGCGGTGACTTCCTTGTCGGAGTTGACGAACGGAAACGCCAAATCCTCCCAAGTGACCTCTGTTTCCGCGGCAGCCGCTTCTCGTACATACGCTTCGATTCCGGGAACCGTCCCCGCCATTGCGTCCGGTGCCGCCTGCGCGACCAGAAGGAGCCACGCCAGAATCGCGTACAATGTTCGCCTTGCCACCACGACCTACCCCCTTTGAATTTTTTCTTCCGGACGGGACGGAATCCCGCCCGTGCGATACTTTCCTAATAAGATTTCTTATCGCTTCCCCATCCCGGGCGGAATGGGGAAGCGTTCCGTCAGTACAGTCTCTGGTAGAGGCCGTAGATAATCAAAGCCACGTCGCCCCTGTCCATCATTTGCAGTCCGGCGAACGCGCCGTCGCTCTGCCGGATGACAAGCCCCTCGCGAACCGCCAGCGCAATCTCGGATTGCGCCCACTCGTCGACGGTGTCGGTGAACTCCTCTTTCAGGTACTCCGCCGGATTTTCGGGGGGCCAGTAGCCCATCTCGTTTTCGAGAATCCGGCCCAGAATCGTGTAGATTTGCGTCTTGCTGATGAGCTTGTCGCCGCAGAAGTGCTCCTCGTCGTAGCCCTTGATGATGCCGTAGTAGTAGGCGGAGGCGACTTCGTGGTAACAGCCGTTCTCCTCGGTCACGTCGACGAACGGCGACTTCAGGGAGTTGTTGACGCGTCCCAGCGTGCGCATGACGAACGCGACGAACTCCGAACGGGTCACGGCGCGCTCGGGGTGGAACGTGTGGTCGGGGTAGCCGTAGACGACGTTCACGCGCGCGAGGGTCTCCACAGCCGTGCGGACTTTGCGGTCTTTCTCGGTCAGGTCGGTGAAGTATACGTTGCGCTTGCCGAAGGTATACACGTCGCTGGCGTTGAGACAGGCGTCCAGCGTGCGGGAGGCCGGATTGTACTTGCTCGCGGCGCTCTTCCCGGCGGCCCCGTAGACCGACAGCGTCGACGGCTCGTTACTGCCCGGATTCAGCGAGAGCGTCAGCGGCGCGGACAACTGCCCGTCGGGGACTTCAATCTTGACACGCGGAATCGGCACGGTCGTTCCCGGCTCGTACTCCCCGGGCGTCATTGCGACGGCGATAGAGAGTGTACGCGGGGCGGGGCGGAGTTCGGCACGGAAATCGTCGGGCCGGAAGGTTATCGAGAACTCCGGCGCGTCCACCCGGATTTTATCCGCCGCCGTATCCAGTATATCCGAATGGATGACGAGTGTGAACGCGCTCGCGGACGTTTCGACGGTGGCCGTGGCGGAGAGCGTGCGCGTGACGGCTACGCCGCCGTCCGAAAGGACTTGCGCGGCCCGGTCGCGGACTTCCTTTGCCGTCTCCGTCAGCGCCGACAGCGTGTCCTTGCTGATATGAATCACCGGGGCGTTGTCGGTCTTGCGCACCGCCGCCGCGACGGCGGTCTCGGCGAATAGTACGGCCTGATTCACGTCGGCGGGGTTGCGCTTCTGCTCATCGCTCATGGAATTGGCCTGACGGCTGACGGCCTCGAAGGCGCTCTCGGGGCCGTCGACGGCGGTCAGGTACTCCGTGTGCAGTACGGCGCTCCCGTCGACCGACACCGCGTCGTAGACGCTGATACCCGGGCCGAACGCCATGTCCCGTGTTTGCAGGATACCCACGGCCACGCAGGCCGACAAAAGCGCGCATAGCCCGTGCTTCCAGATACGTTTAATGATAACCACCCTCCCGCAAATGTCACTCTTCCGTGATTTGGTAGATGTAGCTGTTCTCGGGGTCGCTGAGCAGGAGCCGCCCGCGACTGTCCAAGGCCAGAGAGGCCTTGTCGTGCGCCTGTACGGCGAACTCCTCCCCCGGGACGCTCGCGTCCTTCTCGGCAGTCCAGATATTGACCTTCCCGGAGTTCAGGACTTCCGGCGGGACGCCCGCCAAAGTCTCGCACGCCGTGACGCGCCCGCCGTCGACGCCCAGACGCCGCACAACGCCGTTGTCGAGTACGTACAGCCGCCCGTAAATGGGCAGTATGGCCGTCGGGTGGTCGAACGTGATTTCCCCCCGGTCGTTGAAGCCGTGTTCGCCCTCCTTCCCGGCGAAGACCCGGAACTCCTGTTCGTCCGCGCCCAGCCGGAGAATGATTCCCTGCCCGGGGATAGTAATATAGAGGTTGTCGTCGGCGTCGAAGGCTATCCGGGATTCCTTCATGTCGTCGGCCTCGTAGGGGATGTCCTTGGCCCATTCCGGCGGGCCGTAGCGGTCGGCGTCGCGGTCGTAGGTCAGGCGCTGCAGGGTGGCATTCGAGCCGCCGGGGGCGTCGTAGAGGCGGATAAACCACAGTACGCCGCCGCGCGAAAAGGCGAAGTCGGGCACAGTCGCCTTGAAGGCGCCCACGTCCAGCCGCCCCGACACGACTTCCGCCTCCCCGTTGCGGATTCGCAGAAAGAAGTTGTAGTATTTGCCGTTTTCCATCTGGCGGTTTTCGGCGAGTACGTACAAGTCGGACTCGAGATTCCGAATCATGAGGGCGTTATAGTGGCTTGCGGGGAATGCCTCCGTGGAGACCGCGCCGTTTTCAAGCAGGCGTATTCTGTCGCTGTCGGTGACGTACAGTCGCTCGCCCCACGCGCTCAGGCAGGCCGGGGAGACAAACGCGCATTCGTCGAACGCGCCGTCGCGAAATTCGCGCTCCCCGGTTCCGGCGTATACGGAAACGGTCGCATTGGCATAGTTGAGGGCGACGGGCTCCGCGACGACGTGTGTCGCCAGCAGTCCGGAGATTAGCGACCCGGCGAGGAGTACCAGCGCGGCGATTCCGACGTAGAGCCGCCGCCGGAAGAGGATGAACACACAGATTCCCATCAGGACGAGGGCGAGCAGGAAGCCGAGGGAGACGAGAACCAGATTCCGTTCGGTGGCGCTGAGCAGTGGAACGGCGGCGCTGACAATCGAGACAAGGCCCGAAATCAGGGCCACGATGATTTTGGGGTCGATTTTCTCTCTGACCTGATGGTCTTCTTCCATAGTTCCACAGCTCCTTTCGCGGACAGAGTATCAAAAAGGGTAAAAAGGGACTTTTATCACTCCGAACTATAACATATTTTTCCAGACTAGGCAATAGATTTCTGTCAAAAATTTACAGGCAGTTCAAATCTTTTTCCTGAATTTGGAATAAAAGGACAAAAGATTCCCGCTCTTTCGCGGGAATCCGTCAAAATCACGAAAGCCCCCTCCGGGGAGGGGGACTGTCAGTTTTCCAGTAAAATGCGCAAGTCCCGCAGGGACTGCCGCACGCGCTCGTAGGCGGCCTCGTCCGGACAGGACAGCGTGTGCAGGTGTATCCCGCCCGTCAGGTCCGAGAGCGGGTGGGCGTCCGTGTGCCGACAGCGCTTCAGGAACTGCCCCACGTCGTAGCGGCTCGCAATCTGCAACGCGCCCGTCAACTGCCCGTAGAGCGGGTGTTCCACAATCACGTCCAGCACCGTACAGCCTTGGTCGACCACGGCGTCCAGTTCGACGCCGATTTCGTCGGCCCCGTGGCGGCATGCGACGCGCCGGAGCAGTCCGGGGGCGGGCTGGCGGACGACGTAGCCGCGCGGCGTGGCGGAGATGTCCGCGCCCCCCGCCCGCAACAGCGCAACGTCCCCGACGATAATCTGCCGGCTGACGTGGAAGCGCGTCGCAAGTCTGGACGCGCTGAGCGGTTTGTCCGCCGCCCGCAAAGATTCGAGTATCGCTTTTCTCCGTTCCTCCGCGCCCACGCGCACCCCTCCCGATTTGTATGCCCCGCCTTATCCGCCGAGATAGGCCTTCTTGATTTCCGGGCTTTCCAGCAGTTCCTTCCCGGTTCCGGTCGTGACGACTTTCCCCGTCTCCAGTACGTAGCCCCGGTTGGCAATCGACAGCGCCGCCTGCGCGTTCTGCTCTACTAGCAGAATCGTCGAACCCGCGCCGTGCAGGTTCCGGATAATCCGGAATATCTGCTCGACGAGAATCGGGGCCAGCCCCATCGACGGCTCGTCGAGCATGAGTAATTTCGGGTGGCTCATCAGCGCGCGGCCCATTGCAAGCATTTGCTGTTCGCCGCCGGAGAGCGTCCCGCCGATTTGCTTCCGGCGCTCTTTCAGGCGCGGGAACAACGTATAGACCTGCTCCAAATCCGCCGCCACGCCCGCCGGGGGCTGTGTGAACGCGCCCATTTCGAGATTCTCTTCCACGGTCATTTGCAGGAAAATCCGCCGCCCCTCCGGGACGAGCGCAAGCCCGCGCTCTACGATTTTGTGACAGGGCACCCGCCGCAGATTCTCCCCGAGGAACGTCACCGCCCCGGTACGGCTCCGCAGAATCCCCGAGACCGTGTTCAGCGTCGTGGACTTCCCCGCGCCGTTGGCCCCGATAAGCGTCACGATTTCGCCCTCGTAGACCTCGAAGGAGACGCCCTTTATGGCGTGGATACTGCCATAGTAAACGTTCAAATCCTCCGCCTTCAAGACAGGTTCGTTACTCACGCTAGCGCCTCCTTAGTCGATTTTATTCAGCTCTTTGAGGAATTTGTCGGTTACGGCGTCGATTTTCTTCAAAATCCGCGCCTCCTCCGGGTCGATTTGCCCGTCGTCCCTCACCGCCGCCGCCCGGCAGCGCTGTCGGGACGCGTTCACGGCAAGTTTCATATTCGCAAGCTCCAAGGCAAGAAAGGAGTTCTTCACGCCCGCGCCCCCTTACTTTTTGCCCAAATAGGCCTCAATGACCGCCGGGTTGGACTGGATGTCCTCCGGGGTGCCTTTCGCGATAATCCGCCCGAAGTTCAGCACGCAGATTCCCTCGCAGATGTTCATGACAAGATTCATGTCGTGTTCGATGAGCAGTACGGCGATTTGTAACGTGTCGCGGACTTTGCGGATATTCTCCATAAGCTCCGCCGTCTCCGAGGGGTTCATTCCGGCGGCGGGCTCGTCGAGCAACAGCAACGAGGGATTCGTAGCCAGCGCGCGCACGATTTCCAAACGGCGTTGCGCGCCGTAGGGGAGCGCCCCCGCCTGAATGTGCGCCAGCTTTTCCATAGAGAACAGCGACAACAGCTCCAAGGCCTTCTCGTGCGCGGCCTTCTCCTCGCGCCAGTAGGACGGGAGACGGAATATCCCGCTCCACATGCTGTAGTGCATGTTCGCGTCCATGGCCACCTTGACGTTGTCCTCGACGGAGAGGTTGTCGAACAGGCGGATATTCTGGAACGTCCGCGCGATTCCGGCCCGGTTGACCTGCATGGTATTCATGCCGTGGGTGTCCTTGCCGTTCAACAGAATCGTCCCCTGCGTCGGCTGGTACACTTTCGTCAGTAGGTTGAATACCGTCGTTTTCCCGGCGCCGTTCGGGCCGATAAGCCCGGAAATCTCCGTCGGGCCGATGATGATATTGAAATCCTGTACGGCGCGGAGACCCCCGAACGAAATCCCGAGGTCTACGCACTCCAACACCGGTTTTTTATTGATGTCCCGGTCGGGCACCATGCTTCCCGACGGGACGGGTACCAGTTTCGCCACTTACGCCGCCTCCTTTTCCTCGTCGTCCGTCTCCAACTGTATTTGCCCCGTCTGACGGAAACGGTTGAAGATTGCCTTTACAAGGGGGTGGTTCGCCGTCAGCATCATGACTATCAGGAGCACGGCATAGAGCAACATTCTGTATTCGGCGATAGGCCGGAGCGCCTCCGGGAGAATCGTCAGGACGGCGGCGGCGACTATCGAGCCGAACATATTCCCAAGTCCGCCGAGCACGACAAAGACGAGTATCAGAATGGACGTGTTGAAGTCGAACTTGTTCGCGACGACGGTCGAGTAGTTCATCGCGAACAGCGCCCCCGCCGAACCCGCCAGCGCCGCCGATACGACGAAGGCCATCATTTTGTACTTGATGAGGTTCACGCCGACGCTCTGCGCGGCAATCGGATTGTCGCGGATAGCCATAATGGCGCGTCCGGCGCGACTGCCCACGAGGTTGAATATCACAATCAGGGAAATCAGAATCAGGATAAACCCGGCTGTGAACGTCGAAATTTTCTGGATACCGCCGATTCCCATGGGGCCCTGAATAATCAGACGCCCGTCGGCGGCGGTGTTGGTGGTGTCCTCCAACAGGCTGACGTGTACGCCTTTCGCGTCGACGCCCAAGTAGAGGTTGTTGAAAATGGCCTTGATGATTTCGCCGAAGGCGAGGGTCACGATTGCGAGGTAGTCGCCGTTGAGGCGGAGCACGGGGATACCAATCAGGAATCCGGCGACGGCGGCGCACAATGCCGCGACGACGAGCGCAATGGCGAGGCGTACACCCGGAACCGGCACGGCGTCCTGTAGGGCGATAGCGGTCGACGTGCCGAGGAACGCGCCCACGCTCATGAATCCGGCGTGCCCGAGGGACAGTTCGCCGAGTACGCCAACCGTCAGATTCAGCGACACGGCCATGACGACATAGGCGCAAATCGGCACGAGCATTCCGCGCATGGTGGCGCTGAGTTCGCCGCGCGCCTGCAGGACTTGCAGGGCGGCGTAAGCGCCGATAACAAGGAAGTACGTCAGGAAGTGGAACGGGGCGGAACTGGACTTTCTCATGGTGTCACCTCACACTTTTTCGCGGACAGTCCGGCCCAGAAGCCCGGTCGGCTTGACGAGTAACACGACTATCAGCACGGCGAACACGACCGCGTCGGAGAGCTGTACCGAGATATAGGCTTTTGCGAAGATTTCGAGCACGCCGAGGAGCAGTCCGCCGAGGAACGCGCCCGGGATGGAGCCGATTCCGCCGAATACGGCGGCGGTGAAGGCTTTGATTCCGGGCATAGAGCCCGTAGTCGGGACGAGGTTCGGGTAGGCCGAGCACAACAGCGCCCCGGCAATGGCGGCCAGTCCGGAGCCGATAGCGAACGTCAGGGAAATCGTCGCGTTCACGTCGATTCCCATTAACTGCGCGGCGGCCTTGTCCTCCGAACACGCCCGCATGGCCTTTCCCATTTTGGTGCGGCCCGTGAACCACGTCAGCCACAGCATGATGACGACGCACGTCACAATGGTGACAATCGTCACGAAGGATATCGACAGGGAGCCGAGCTGTACACTGCGCAACGTGACGGTCTCCCCGGCCTCGTTGACACTGCGGAACACGAAGAAACTCGGGAATACTTTCGGGCTGGACGACCACAGCAACAGCGCGGCGTTTTGCAGGAAGTAGCTGACGCCGATGGCGGTAATCAGAACGGCGAGGGAAGGCGCGGCGCGGAGGGGTTTGTAGGCGAGTTTCTCGATGGTCACGCCCAGAAGCGTACAGACGACCACGGCGGCGCAAATCGCGAGTAAGGGGGCGCATACGGCGAGGGGCCCGGGGAGTTTCATGGCCCCGAACGTGTAGAAGCAGATATAGGCCCCGACCATAATCACGTCGCCGTGGGCGAAGTTGAGCATTTTCGCAATGCCGTAGACCATCGTATAGCCTAAGGCGATAATGGCGTACACGCTCCCCAGACTGATACCGTTAATAATATGGTTGAGTAACTGGTACGCCCCGCCGCCGGAAGTCAGGCTGTTGACGAACTGAATGATAAAGTTCACGCGAACCACCTCTTGTCACGCAAAAATGATAAATCGGTGCATATCCGAAAAAGCGTCGCCGGGATGCTTTCTCCGATATGCGCCGCGGGACGGCCCGGAGGCCGTCCCGGTTACGGGGGAATGTCAGTCCATGCCGACGTAAGCGCCGTTGGTGATGACCATGCCCTTCGGCGATTTCGATACCGCGCCGGAGGCGTCCCACGTCAGGCCGCTCTCGGTGCCCGTCAGGCCGTAGAACGTCATGGTGGTGAACTGCTCTTTCATGAGGCCGTTAATCGTGGCGGCGTCCATGTCGGAAGTCGCGTTGGCGGCGGTGAGCGCCTGACAGTAGGCGTAGACGCAGTCGTAGGCGTCGGCGGCGAACTGGTTCGGCTTTTCGCCGAAACGCTTCTCGTACTCGGCAACAAACGCCGCGGTCTTTTCGTCGGTGGAGTCGGCGTTGAACGGGGTCAGGAGCATGACGCCCTCGGCGAGGGAGGCGTCAAAGCCCTGCATGGTGAGAATGCCGTCCATGCCGTCGACGCCGAACCACTTGGGCGCGTAGCCCATAGCGCTGGCCTGCGCGAGAATCAGCGAGGCGGGCTCGTAGTACATCGGGAGGAATACGAGGTCGGCTTCGTTGTTTTTGGCGTCGTTGAGCTGTACGGAGAAGTCGGTGGCGTTGCCGTCGGAGAACGTGGTGTCGCTGACGACTTGCAGTCCCTGCGCGTCGGCCTCTTCAAGGAACGTGTCGCGGATACCCTTGGAGTAAACGTCGTCGCTCTTCCAAATCACGGCGATTCTACTGCCCAGATTCTGCGTGCCGATATACTCGGCGGAAGCGGTGCCCTGATTGGGGTCGGTGAAGCACATCTGGAATACGTTGTCCTTCCCGGCAATCGTGGCGGGGGAGGACGCCGACGGCGTCAGGGAGAAAATGCTGTCGGCAAACGATTCGGCGGACGTGGCCTCGGCGGGCTTGGATGTCACGGAGCCCAGAGAGATTTGCATGCCCCAGTCCTTGAGGGAGTTGTAGGCGTTGACGGCCTTTTCGGCGTCGTGGGCGTCGTCCTCGTAGCGGAGCTCGAACTTGACCGCGCTGTCGGAGGCGTTGATTTCGTCAACGGCAATCTGCGCGCCGTTCTTGGCGGCGTTGCCGTAGATGGCCGCGCCGCCGGTCAGGGGGCCGGTCCCGCCCAGCTTGAACGCGTCTTCGACGGGGGCCGGGGTCGTGTTATTCGTCGGGGTGGGGGCGTGGGTGGTGTCGGGTTCGGGGGTGGTCTCGCCGCTCAACTCGGCCTGCCCGTCCTCGGGCGCGGCGGAATCGTCGGGCGTCGCGGGGGTCGCGGAATCGTCCGGGGTGGCGGGTTCGGCGGAATTGCCGGGGGTATTCGCCTCGGTATCGGTGCCGTCGTCGGCGGGTTCGGGCGCGCCGCCGCCGTTACAGGCCGCCAGTACGAACAGCATGGACAGCGCAAGCAAGACACAGAGTAACTTCTTCTTCATCGTTCTTACATCCTCCTTAATTCAACGGGACGGCGCGAACCGCCCCGCCGTATTCTATTTGAAACAGCGGTACAGGAATGTCACCATTTGCGCCCTCGTACACGGGTCGTGGGCGAGAAAGGCGTTGTCGGCGAGGCCGTTCGTGATTTTCTCCTGCACGGCCCAGCGGACGGCGGTCTCGTAGTAGTCGCTGGACGTGACATCCTGAAACGGGAGTTCCTTGGAGTCGTCGACTTCCGGAGAACCGACCGCCCGGTACAGGAAAACCATTGCCTGTCCGCGGGTGATGGGGCCGTCGGGCCAGAAGCCGCCCTCGTCGGTTCCGCGCGTAATCCGGCGCTCCGCCGCCCAGAGTACGGGTTCATAGTAGTACATATCGGGCGACACGTCCGGGAAGGGGTTCCGGAACTCGGCGGAGGGCGTCGGGGAGCCGGACGCGCGCCAGAGGAACGTCATGGCTTGCGCGCGCGTACAGGCCTCGTCGGGGGCGAAGAAGTCGCCGTACATCCCGCTTATGATTCCGTTCTGTTCGGCCCACTGGATGGGCTTAAAGTAGAAGTTGTCTTTCGGGACATCCTGAAATGCCGGGGGGCCGCCCCGCCGCAGAAAGAAGAATACGCCGACGGCGATTCCCGCCGCCAGCACCACGCCCGCGACGATTCCGATAATCAGTTTCTTGGGCATATGACCCCCTCCTGTGTAGATGGATTTTTCCCGGCATTTGGTAATCTTTTGGGGAAAACAAGCCCGCGGATTCTATAAAAACCGATTTTATTTTATCGTTTTCCCCGTGGAAAGTCAACTCTTGGCGTTTGTCGGAATGCACAGAAAATCCGGCGCGCAAATTAGAAAACTGTCTCTTTCGCCGAACGTCAGAACGGGTTGCGGCGAATCAGGCGGCGTCGTCTCCACATCGACGGCGCGAACAGGAGCAACATCGGGAAAATTTCCAGCCGCCCGACGAGCATGTCGAAGGACAACAGCAGTTTCGACGCCCGCGAGAACGCCGCGAAATTGCCCGAAGGGCCTACCATTTCCAGTCCGGGTCCGATATTGTTGATACACGCGCTCAGCGCCGTGAACGTCGAAATCAGGTCGAAGCCCTCCAGCGAGAGAAGCAGGTACGAGACAACGAAAATCATCAGGTACACGGCGATATAGGTATGCACGCCCTGAATATTGCGTTCGGGGAGGGGCTTTCCCTCGAAGCGCACGGAGGCGACCGCGTTGGGGTGCAACATTTTCCGCATGTCGCGCACGGAGGCCTTGACGAGGATAATCAGGCGGTCTACTTTGACGCCGCCGCCCGTAGAACCCGCGCAGGCGCCAATAAACATGAGTACGGTCAGAATCGCGCGGGAAAAGGCGGGCCAGAGGTTAAAGTCGACGGTCGAAAAGCCGGACGTGGAAATAATCGAGGCCACCTGAAAGTAGGCGTGCCGCAGGGCCGTAAAGAACGACCCGTACATGGACGTAATATTCCCCGCGATAGCCAGTACCGACAGCGCCACGATTCCCAGAAAGGTCCAGAGCGTTTCCGACTTCCACACCTCCGCGAAACGGCGCATGAGCAGGTAGTAGTACAGGTTAAAGTTGATACTGAACAGGAGCATAAACGTACCGATAACGACATCGAAAAAAGGGTTGTTGTAGGCCCCCACGCTTAAATTCCGGTTGCTGAAGCCGCCCGTCCCGGCGCTCCCGAAGGCGTGGACGCAGGAATCAAAGAAGGGCATGCCGCCGAGAAGTAAAATCACGATTTCGATTACAGTCAGGGCGGTGTAGATTCCGTAGAGTATTTTGGCGCTCTCGCTCATGCGGCTGACGAGTTTGCCCACGGACGGCCCCGGGACTTCCGCGCGCATGAGGTGCATGCCGTGGCCGTCCGACATGGGCAGTACGGCCATGACGAAGACGAGCACGCCCATACCGCCGACCCAGTGCGTGAAGCTCCGCCAGAATAACACGCCCCTGTGAAGCGGTTCGACTTCCGTCAGAATCGTGGCCCCGGTGGTTGTAAATCCGGAGACGGTTTCAAAGAAGGCGTCGACGAAGTTCGGAATGTCGCCGGAGAAGACGAACGGCAGCGCCCCGAATGCCGACAGGAGTACCCACGCGGAGGCGACGACCGCGAAGCCGTCGCGGGCGTACAGGGCGGTATCTTTCGGGGTACGCAGGCCCAGCGGCAGTCCGGACAGCGCCAGCAGGAACATCGTCAGGACGAACGGCCACGGGCTTTCGCCGTACGCCAGCGCAGCCAGCAGCGACAGCGACATCAGCGACGCCTCCGCCAGCAGGATTCGCGACGTTACACAGGCTATCATGCGGTAATTCATATTCCGCCTCGCTTACTTCAAAAGGTCTTGGATTTCCTGTAGGTGTAAGCCGCTCGTGACGGCGATTACATCGTCGCCGGGCTGAATCGCGTCGCCGCCCGACGGAATGACAATCTGCCCGTTTGCCCGGACGATTCCCGCCAGCAGTACGCCGCTTTTCATCTTGAGGTCTTTCAGCGGCACGCCCACGAGCGGCGCTTCCGGCGGGATACTAAATTCCAGCGCCTCCACCGCGCCGTCCACAAGGTGGTGTAAGGTCTTGATAGTCATGCCCGACGCGCTCTCCATGGCGCGTATATACTGTACAATCAGTTCCGCCGTCACGCCCCGCGCCGATATGATGCTGTCGATATTATGCTCCTCGGAGACCAATTCGACTAACGAACGGCGGTTGATTTTCGCGATAACCTTACAGGCCCCCCGGCTTTGCCGCGCCGCGCTCATCGACATTAAGATATTCGCCTCGTCCACGCCCGTTATCGCCACAAAGGCGTCGGTCTCCAAGAGGCCCTCTTCCCGCAGGAGTTCGTTGTCGGTGCCGTCGCCGACGATGACGAGCGCTTTCGGGAGAAGTTCGCTGATTTGCATACAGCGCGCCTCGCTCTGGTCGATTATCTTGACGCTCATGCCCATGCGGAGAAGCTCTTCCGCCAGATAGTAGCACATCTTACTCGCGCCGACAATCATCACGGAGGAGGCCTTCTTGCGGAATACGCCCAAGTGCTGGAAGAATTTCGCCAGTTGGTCGGGCTGGGAGGTCAGGTAGATTTTGTCTCCGGTTCTCAGGATGAAGTCGCCGGACGGAATGATGGTCTGGTCTTTGCGGGCCACGGCGCAGACTAACACGCGAATACGCGTACTGCGGTAGAGTTCCAGCAGGCTGATTCCGTCGAGTGCGGAGTGTTCCGGCAGGCGGTACTCCACGAGTTCCAGACGCCCTTTCGAGAATGATTCGATTTTCATGGCGGCGGGAAAGCGCAGAATCCGGGCGATTTCCCGCGCCGCGACTTTCTCGGGGTTGATTGCCATTGACAGTCCCAGTTCCCCGCGCATGAAACGGAGTTGTTTTTCGTACTCCGGGTTCCGGATACGCGCTATCGTGTGGCGGACGCCCAGCTTTTTCGCCACCAGACAGGCAAGGATGTTGATTTCGTCGCTCGTGGCCGTGGCGATAAGCAAATCGGCCTTGGCGGCCTCGGCCTCGGTCTGTACTTCGTAGCTCGCGCCGTTACCGCACACGGCCATAACGTCGTAAATGTTGACGATGTTGTCAATGAGTTGCGCGTTCTGGTCAATGACGGTAATCCGGTGCTGACTGATGAGCTGTCGCGTGAGGGTGAGGCCGATTTTGCCCGCGCCCACGATGATAATATTCAAGTTGCATTCCTCCCTGTCATATCCGGAACAGGTTTTCCGGCACAGTAATATCTTGCACGGGCACGGCGGCCCAGTCGAATACGGGGAGCAGGTCGGCGGCGCGCACAGGTTCCGCCGTGGGGTGGAAGCCCGCCAGAAAGGCCAGTCGCCCGACAACGGTTTCCGCCGTACAGCGCCCCCGCAACGCGGACAGATTCAAGTCGCGGTCGCGCTTACTCAGCCGCCGCCCGTCGCCGGAGAGCAGTAACGGGACGTGGCAGAACGTCGGCGGCGTGAGGCCTAACAGGCGGTAAAGCAGTAGTTGCCGGGGCGTGGACGACAGCAGGTCAGACCCGCGCACGACTTCCGTCACGCCCATGTCGGCGTCGTCGACGACGACCGCCAACTGGTAGGCGTACAGCCCATCGGAACGGCACAGCAGGAAGTCGCCGCAGTCGCGTTGCAGATGTTCCGCGTACAGGCCCATATGCCCGTCTTGTACGGCGATTTCCTCGTCGGGGACGCGCAACCGGTACGCCGGGGGGCGTACTTGTGCGCGCGCCTCGACTTCCGCCGCCGTCAGGTTCCGACAGGTGCCCGCGTAGACGGTCTGTCCGTCGGAGCGGTGCGGCGCGCTCGCGGCGTGGAGTTCGGCGCGCGTACAGAAACACGGGTACACCACCCCCCGCGCGCGTAAGCGCTCCATAGCGTCCGCGTAAAGCGCGGTACGCCTACTCTGTTCATACGGCGCGTGGGGGCCTCCGGTAAGCGGCCCCTCGTCCCACGTCAGGCCCAGCCACTGTAAATCGTCCTGTAGCTGTCGGGCGTACTCGGCGGTACAGCGGCGCGTGTCCAAATCCTCGATACGCAGTACGACGCGCCCGCCCTGTTTCCTCGCGCTCAGCCACGCCAGCAGACTTGTAAACAAATTCCCGATGTGCATGCGCCCGCTCGGCGACGGCGCAAAACGTCCGGTCGTCATGTCACAGTGTCCGCAGTACGGCCATGACCCCGTCCTCGTCGTTGGACGCGGTCAGGTGTTTCGCGACGCTCCGGATACCCTCGCAGGCGTTCGCCATCGCGTAACTCTCCCCGCAGGCTTGTAAGAGGGTGTAGTCGTTCATATAGTCCCCGAAGCCCATGCAGTCCGCGGGGGCGATTCCGTAGCGCGTCTGGATATCCCGCAGAGCCGCGCCCTTGCTTACTGACGCGTTGGCAAGGTCAATCCAGTCGGGGCCCGACACGACGGGCGACAGGCGCGGCGAAAGCGACTGGAAACCCGAAACCGTCTCCGCCGCGCGGAAGCCCTCGATGTAGAGCGCGACTTTCACGATTTCGTCGCCGTCGACGGCGCTTTCCAGCGTCTCCGGGAACGCCAGACGGTGATAGTACATGTTCGCCTCGCGTTCGACGGCCTCCGGGGCGTGCAGCATCCACGCCGAACGGACGCCGCAGAGAATCGGGTGTACGCCCGGCATGCCCGACGCCACGCGCAGACATTCCAGCGCGTCGGCGGGGGCCATGACATTCTTGTACACCGCCGCGCCGCGCTCAAAGACTAGCGCCCCGTTTTCGGCGATATAGAGCAGGTGTTCGCGGGCGGGGCCGAAGTTGTCGCAGAGGGTGTGGTATTGCCGTCCGCTCGCGATTGCCACCCGGATTCCGGGGTGTGCCACGACCCACGCCTCGAAATCGGGCGGTAGTTCTTTCCGGCTGTTGAGTAATGTCCCGTCCATGTCCGTCGCCACAAGCCTAATCATATCCTGACTTCCTTTCTGAAATTCGTCTCTGTACAAACGCGCGGTTTTGTGGTATCCTCCCCCGTGCGGAAGGAGTGATACTATGAACGAAGAAGCGCGCGCGTTCGGGTACCTGTGCCCCGAGTGCGGCAAGGCGGTCATCGCAAGCCGCGACGCCTTCACGCTCGCCGCGTCGGACGCCGCGATTGCCTGTGAGTGCGGCGGGGCCGTACTCCGCACGTACTACGACGGGCGGCGCTACGAGATTTCGGTGCCGTGCGGGCTGTGCGGCGGGAGCCACACGGCGGTTTGTACGCCCGAACAGATGTTACACGGCGCAATTGCGCTGGCGTGTGTGAAAACCGGACAGTTCAGTTGTTTTATCGGGCCTCCCGGGACAGTCGAACAGAAAATGAAAGAACTGTCGATTCTCGCGGAGAAGGAGCGGCAGGACGGCGGGGAGACCGCGTTTCTGGATAACGTCATCATGTACGAGGTACTGTCGGAGTTGAAGGACATCGCGGGGCGTCCGGACGGGATAACATGCCGTTGCGGGGGCCGGGAGTGGAAAATGCAAATCCGGCGCGCGTCGGTGGACTTAATTTGTGCCGAATGCGGCGGACGCCTCCGGATTCCCGCCGCCACCGACCGGGATTTGGACGACCTGTGCTGTCACATGAAACTGGTGATTCCGGGGGCGACGGCGTAAATTTTCGCGTTGCGCTAGCGGCGTATGACGGCGGTATTGGAGGCGAAAGCGTCGGCGTCGATTTTGGCGGCGGCGGGGACGTAGGCGCGGGACAGGCTGGAGCAGTCGCGGAAGGCGCGGTAGCCGATACTCCGCACGCTGTCGGGAATCGTGACGCTGGTCAGGCTCTTACACTCCGCGAAGGCGTGGGGCTGAATGGCCGTTACGCCGCGCGGAATCCTGATACCCGTCAGGGCCGTACAGCCTTCAAACGCCGACACGCCGATTTCCGCGACGCCGTTCGGAATCGTCACGCGTTTCAGGCCCGCACAGCCCCGGAAGGCCATGCAGCCAATACGCCGCACGGTGTCGGGAATCTCCGCGCGGCGGAGGTTGGCGCAGTAGTAGAACGCGTTCTCCCCGATTCCGGTCACGCCGTCCCGGAGCACGACCGCCGACAATTCCGCTTGCCGCGTACACCACGGCGCGCCGGACTGGTGGTAGCCCTGTCTTGTAAAGTCGTCCATGTCGCCGCGCCCGGAAATCGTGAGGGTTCCGGCGCTGTCCAACTCCCACGACAGCGCCCCCGAACGCCCCGACATCGGCGTCGGCACCGCTTGCGGAATCGGGGGCGGCTGTACAGGTTGCGGCACGGCTTGCGGAATCGGCGGTTGTGCGGGTTCCGGAAGCGGCGGCGGCGCGACGCCGTAGAGCCCGCCCAGTACCCGCAGGAAGTACGACGCCCGCTCCGGCGCGAGAAGCAGTTCGTTTTCGAGGCAGTCGCGCGCCCTCATCATCACGCGCGCCTGTGCGATATCGTCGCCGTCGCGCACGGCCTCCCCCAGCGCCGTCGGCAGGCCCCGCTCGGCCAACTGCCGCATAATATTTCCGTAGGGCTTCAGCCTCGGCGAGAGGTCGCAGAATATCGCGTACATCCGCGGCGCGTCCCGGAACACCTCCGCCCCGAACCGCCCGTACAGATACTCCATCACGCTCCCGAAATCCTGTGGATTGTAGGACACGCTCCCGCCTCCCCTCTTTCGCTTACCGACAGTTTACAACACTTGCCGCCCGTTGTCCATGCTTTTTTTGCCCCCGCAAATTGACGCTTGCAAAACTATCTGACAGCGTATATAATACTTTCCACCTTACCGGGAAAAGAAAGGCAGGGACAAACGCATGGACAGTTTATATCTTGTCATGCCCGCCTATAATGAGGAAGAAAACATTGAGGAAGTCGTGCGGGCGTGGTACCCGGTACTCGACGGCAAAGACGAGGCGTCGCGCCTCGTGATTGCCGACAGCGGGAGTACCGACGGGACGCACGGCATTCTGGAGGCCTTGCGGGAGGAGTATCCGAAACTCGAAATCCTCTCCGACACGGGCAAACAGCACGGCCCGAAAGTAATTGCCCTTTACGACTACGCCATCAAGCGGGGGGCCGACTACATCTTTCAGACGGATTCCGACGGGCAGACCGACCCGGCGGAGTTCGGCGCGTTCTGGAATCTGCGCGAACGCTACGCCGGAATCTTCGGGTTCCGCAAGGAGCGCGGCGACGGGAAAATCCGCGCGTTCGTGGAGCGCGTCGTATGCCTGTTGCTGGGCCTCTACTTCCGCGTGAGCGTCCCGGACGCCAACGCGCCCTTCCGCCTCATGCGCGCCGCGACCGTCGCCAAGTACCTCCCCCGCATGGCCCCCGACTACAACCTCCCCAACATCATGATGACGACGTTCTTCGCCTACTACGGCGAGCCGATTCGCTTCCGGAAAATCACGTTCCGCCCGCGACAGGCCGGGGTCAACTCCGTGAACGTGCGGAAAATCGTGGGAATCGGCTGGAAGGCTCTCGGCGATTTCCACGCCTTCCGCAGGGAGATGAAGCGCGACGGAAAGGGTGAAAGCCGTGAATCTTGAGAAAGTCAAAGCCCTTTACACGCGCTACCGGGATGTGATACCGTACCTGTTTTTCGGCGTGTGTACGACGCTGGTCAATATGGCAGCGTACTGGGCCTCGGCGTACCCGCTGGGGCTGAGCGTGGCGGCCTCGACGGTTATCGCGTGGATTCTCGCCGTACTGTTCGCCTACGTGACAAATCGGCGGTGGGTGTTCCGGAGTTCGGCGCGGACGGCGGCGGAAATCGCGCGGGAAATGGCCTCGTTCTTTTCGTGCCGCCTCGCGACGGGCTTACTTGATTTGGGCTGTATGTTCCTGTTCGTGGACGTGCTCGGCTGGAATGATATCCTGATAAAAGCCCTCGACAACGTGCTGGTCGTCGTACTGAATTACGTCGCAAGCAAGTTACTGATTTTCCGGACGCCTTCCGCGCCCGACAAATCCTGAAAACGGAGAAACAAGTACCCATGAAACAGTCAAAGCAACGGGATTTCCTGCTGACAGGCGCGGCATTCGCGCTGTTTTTCCTTGTGTCCTGTCACCGCCTCACGATGTCGGCGCTGTGGTTCGACGAGGCGATTGAATACTGGTATTCCAAAGTCCTGACAGGCCCGCTCCCCTTCTCGCAGACCGCGAACATGTACGAGCGGATTGTCACGACCCTACAGCCGCCCCTCTACAACGTCCTCCTCTGGTTCTGGCTGCGCGTCAGCGACACCGAATGGTGGTTCCGCTTCTTCGGCGTCTGCGCCGGACTTGTGGGAATGGCCGCGCTTCACCGTACCGTCCGGCGCTACACCGGGCAGACTTGGTTCGCGGCGGCGGTCGTCTGCGGCGCGGCGTTCGTGTATCGCATGTCCTTCTACTGGCAGGAGGCCGCCGAATACTGCTTACTGCTGGCGAGCCTCTTCTGGACTGTCTGCGCGTGGTTCCGCCTCTTTGAGGAGCCGTCGCGAAAGAATATTGCCCTGTTCCTGCTCTCGGCGATTGTGCCCGTATACAGTCAGTACGGCGCGGCCTTCCCGGTCGCGGCGCTGGCCCTGACGGCGTTCTTCGCCATGCGCGGCGCGCGGCGTACCCTCGAACTGTGCGCCGGATACGCCGCCGCGCTCATTTGCGCCGGACTGCCGCTGTGGTTCCTGTTCCTCAAAAAACAGTTGCCCATGCAGCGCGGCGGGAGCTTCGCCGGGACTTCGATTACCTTCCACGACGGATTTTTCCGCGATTCCCTCCGCAATCTCATGACCGTATTCCGCTGGAATATGGCCCCGGACTACTCCGGCATGTCGGCGCGGCTGTTGCTGGGCGTAGTATTGCTGGCGTCCGTGGCCGTACTTGTTTGGGGGCGGCGTCCGGCGCGGGCGTTCGTCCTCGCCAACGCCCTCACTTGGCTTTTCTACTACTTCGCGGTCAAGGCGGGTGTCTACGCCGATATGTCCTACGGCGGCTTCGGCAACCGCTACAACCTGTTCTTTATCCCGCTGTGGGTTCCCCTCGGGGCCGTACTGCTTTGGGAGTGCGTGCGGATTCTCGCGGAGGAGCCGTTCTTGGACAAGCGCGGCGTGCCCGTACTCGTACTCGGCGCGGCACTGTGTTTTGTCGCCTGTTCGTGCGTGCTGTCGTGGAACACGCGCCTGTCGAAAAACTGGATAAAGGACGACATCCGGGAGGCTGTCTACCGCTGGTACGACGCCGGGGGCCCCGACGAAACGACGCTTGTCTACTACGCCGCTAACGGCGGTTTCGCCTACTACGTCCGCATGACGCCCGGCTACACCGCCGACACCGAGAACCGCGTCACGTACATGGACTGGTACGAGGCACGGAGCGGGGAGGAGTACCGCGCCTATTTCGACGGCCTCTACGGCCCCGACTGGCCCGACACGCTCTACATTGTCTCCGACCACAACAACGACGATTTGAACACGATGTTGCATGAATTTCGGGAAGCGGGGTACGATGTAGAGGAGCTCTACAACTACGATGAAGGCGCGCGGCTGTTAAGACTGCGCGTCCAATGACGGGGGGAGTGAACATGACAACGCCGCGACTGTGCAAGCGGATTCTGCTTCTATTCTGTGTACTGCTCTGTCTGCCGAACCTTTGCGCGGGGGCGGCGGAGAGTACGCGCGCGGGGCGGAAGCTGATTCTCGTCCTCGACGCGAGTTTGTCGCTGTCGGGCTACACCGACCGGGGTACCGGACAGCGCGTTGCCGGGACTGACCCCGACGGCTACCGGTTCGACGCTATCGAGGAATTTCTGGACTATCTCCGCCGCGACACCGCCACGGGTAGCCGGGAACACTATGAAGTCGGCTACGTGATTTTCTCGAACGACATCGACGCCTCCCGCGACCCCGAGCCGCTGGAAGCGTCGGATTTGAGCCGGAGCGCGCTGGAAACGGCGACAAGACAGGCGAAAGGGCAGTACACGAACACGGGCGCGGCGCTTTGGGAGGCCGTGCGGCTGGCCGGGAGGGGCAGTCCGGACGCGCGCGCGGCGATACTGCTCGTCAGCGACGGCCTGACGGACTTGGGCCGCGATACCGCCGCGCAGGAGCGTTCGGAAACCTTGCAGGCCGACGCAACCCGCACCGCGAAAGAACAGGGGATTCCGATTCTCACGCTGTGCCTGAACATGAACGGCGCGGCGGACTTGTCGGAAATGCGCGAAATCGCCTCCGATACGCGCTACTTCCGCGAATTGAACTCCAACCGCTACCTGTCCGAGGAACTCTTCGCGCTGTTGACGGAGTCCATCGGCACGGACACGGTCTATATCCCCGAACCCGGCGACACGCCGCTGGTACTCCGCGACGGCGCGCTGGAAGTCCCGTTCGTGATTCCGGGGTTCGGACTGGATTCCGTACAGATTATGTTAGTAGGCCGGACGTTCGCCGAACTCGACGACGTGCGTCTGACAGGCCCCGACGGGCTGACGCTCACACGAGCCGAACTTCTCAGCGACGGCGACGCGCTCTTGAATGTCCCGGTAGACCGCCCCGGCAACTGGACACTGCGCCTTGAGGGGCGTCAGGGCGACACCGTGCGGCTACGCTTACTCTACAACGCCGACTTGCAGGTAAACGTGACAGTATCGGAGGGGAACCCGTGCGAAATCCGCGCGACATTGGAGGCCGCCGGCGTCGTCGCGGACAGTCCGGAGCAGTACCAAGGGTTTCAGGCGGAGTTGATGGTCGTATCGGACGCCGCCGCGACGACGGAACCGTATCGGGAGACGATGAAGGCGGCCCCCGACGGCAACGGCTTTACGACGGAGTTCGAGCCGCCGGACATGGGGACGTATCGTTTCGCGGTACGTGTGTCGGCGCCCGGAGAGCTGACCGTCGCCGAAAACGCGGAAAACGTGCGGTCATTCCCGATAGAGCCGTGTCAATTCGTCTCCGACTGGACGGAGCGGACGTTCTCCGCGCCGCCGCCCGTCGACAATCCCCCGCAAATCCTGCAAGACCCCGTGAAAGTCAAGCTGTACCTCGGCGACACGCTGTCGGTAGACCTGCGGGAGTACGTGACGGACGAGAGCCCCGAAACATTGTCCTACAGTCTGCTCCGCGCCCCCGACGGCGCGACGGCGGCGCTGTCCGGCGGGGTGCTGTCGGCGGAGAACTACACGCTTCCCACAGGCAGTTTCATTGTCTCCGTGGCCGACGCCGCCGGACAGAGCGCCGAATTATACGTGGAAGTCTCCGCCGTGGAGCGCCCGAACCCCCTGATTCCGTTCCTGATTGTCCTGTTTGTCCTCGCCGCGCTGTTTATCGCGGCTACATTCGCCCGCCTGAACGCCCCCTATCACGGCACGATTGAAATCAGTACCGAAATCGGCGGGGCGGTCTCCCCCCGGACGTTCGTCCAGTCCCCGATTCGCGGACGCTTCCCGCTCTCGCGCTTCGGCGTCGACAACCTCGAGAGCGCCTTCGGCCTGATTCCGGGCCGCTGCGCGTTCTACCCGGGCGGCAAGGGCGCGGTCGTGTTACGTCTCCATAAGCCTGTACGGGCGTCGGTACCGGGCATTCCGGCGGGCGGTACGCGAAAGGTGACTGTACGGAGCGGGAGCGCCGTCAGCATTCTGACGCCCGACCACCCCGGCAACCGCCTTGTGGTACAGTTCACGAGTAAGGCCCCGGCGCGTGCGGCGCGTCCGCCCCGGCCCCCGAAACCCCCGCGCCCCCCGAAACGCAAAGTCCCAAAACCGCCGAGGCCGTAAAAGTATGAAACCCGTCCGGGCCTCTCGACCGCGCCGGACGGGTTTCCCTGTCATGGAACCGCCCCGCCCGCACAAGGACGGAAGAGGCGGCGGAAAGCATGAAGGAGGAACCCATGTCAAGTTACGCAAGACTGCTGTTGAGTACGGGAGGCGGCATCATCTCCGCCGGACAGCAGGCCGACCAAGCACGCAATACCGCCAGTATCCTCATCGGGCTGGGCGGTACGGGCGTACACTGTATCCGAACCATCAAAACGCAGGTCTACGACCGCCTCAAGCCCGATATCCCCGGGGCCGCCGTGCCGACTTACTCCCATATCCGTTTTCTGGGCGTCGACAGCGCGGAGGCAAGCCGTCGCGGCGCGCTGCGTCAGGACCCGAACAAGCGCCCCGACAACAGCGCCGCCGCCGACCAGATTATGCCCCTCTCCGACAGCGAATTTTTCTCCATCGCCAACAACCAGCTACAGCGCGCCTTCCAGAATAAACAGGCCCTGCACCACCGGAAAGAGTTGTCGTGGCTGGAATACGAGACCATCCGCCTCCCGGACTTGACCGACGCGGGCGCGGGGGGTATCCGGCAAGTCGGGCGGTTCATGTTCATGGACAGGGCCGGGAACTTTATCGGCAAACTCGAACAGGAGATAGAGAAGGCCAAAATCGGCCTGAATAACCCGCGCGTGAATATCCACGTATTTTCGGGACTGAGCGGCGGCACGGGTTCCGGGTGCTTTCTGGACGTGTGCTACTTAATCCGGTCTATCGCCGACCGCCTCGGGGCCGTGACGATTTTCGGCTACTTCTTCCTCCCGGATGTCAACTTGTGGCCCGTGCCCCGCGCCAATTCCAGCGTCCGCGACTACATTTGCAAGAACGGCTACGCCTCCATGCAGGAGTTAGACTACTGCATGAACTTGCAATTCAACGGCGGCGGATTTTCGCAGATGTACCAAGCGAACCGCCCGCCCGTGCCGTGGACTGCCGCGCCCGTGGACATGTGCCATTTGATTTGCGCCACCGACCAAGACAATAATTCTATCGCGCAGGCCTACGACTACGCCATGAACGTCACGGCGGAATACCTCATGGACTTCCTGACGGATTCCAACGCGACTTTCGACCTGCAACAGCACTTGTCAAACTTCCAGTCGATGATAGGCGAGGCGAACCAGAAGAAGTTGACCGGGGCCTGTATGGACTACTGCATTATCGGGGCGGCGTGCGCGAGCGTGCCGCTACGGGAGATTAACACGTATCTGGCCTCCGAACTGTTCCACAGCTTCGCGGGAATACGCCGCAACCGCCCCGAACAGGCGGAAGTCGAGGAATTGTCGTTCCGCGCACTGGCCCCGGGGGCCGGGACTGCCGAGGAAGTCTACAACGCGTTATTCCGGGAGGTACAGAAGGACGCCGCGCCGGAGGAATACCTGCCCTATACGGACGACTGGAAGTTTGTCCGCGACTACGGCAACAAGGATTTGGTTGACCACTACGCCAAGCAGACCGCCGCGAAAAAGGCGCGTCTACAGGCCAACGCGAAACGGATGTCGGACGACGCCCAGCCGGATTCGCTGATACAGCGTATCCGGAACGCGCTGGAGCCGGTTATACGCGACGTGTCGCGGGGGCCGTTGTACGCCTACGGAATCGTGTCGACGGCGGAGAAGCACAACCTCATTACGCTGATTGACGACTGGATTCGCCGTAACGATGAACGCTACGAGACGGCGTCACAGCGCACGACCGAGCGACAGCAGGACTACGACAACGCCCGCCTGAATTTCGAGGCGCGCGCGCGGGGGCTGTTCGGGAACAAGGCGCGCTTCGAGGCCTACGAATACTACCTGAGCGCCCACGAACAGCACGAATTGGAACTCGTCACCTGTCAGCACATGAAGCGTATCTTACACGATTTCCGCGAGCAGGTCATGGACGCGTCGAGCAACTATTACATTCGTTTAAGCCGCGTCACGCAGAATCTGACCGACACCTTCGAGGACAACCGGCAGGCGCTGGCCTCCCACGCGATACACCAGAATTTGGAGGGCTTCGCGACGCCGATGATGAGCGTATCGGAACTCCGCCCCGCGCTGGACGCCGAAATCAGGCGTCTGGACGCCGCGAACATGTTCAACTCGTTCATGACCCTGATGTTACAGCACTCCGAGGAGTGGCTACAGGAGGACGAGGGGCGCATTACGCGCCTTGTCACCGACTTTTTCCTGAACACGGCCTTCGAGAACTTCGCCAACCGCACGATTACGAATTTCCTCCGCGACAAGTACGAGGCGCAGGAGGGCTCCCGTATGGACGACGACGCGCTCGCGCACTGTATCTACAACGACTGGATTCGGCCTTTGACCGAGAAGGCGCGCCCGCTGTTCTACTTCAACAATTCGATTTGGCAGGAGAGCGGGACTTCTAAACTCGCGTTCCTGTCGTACCCGGCGGAATCGGCCCCGATAGCGGCGGCGGCGCGGCGGCGTAACGCCGAGGATTCGCTGTGGGGCCTGAAGACCAGCGCCCTGACCGACCGAATTTTCGTCATGTCGAGCGCGTGCGGACTGCCCCTGAGCGCGTACAACAACTGTCAGAACTACGAGCAGATGTTCTACTCGTCGCGCTCCGTGGGGCGGCACTCCTACGAGGGAAAGCCCGTGCCCGGCATGCGCTTCAACGACTGGCGGAATCTGCCGTCGATTATGCCGCAGAGCGTGCTTTCCGAGAGCTGTTCGGACTTGCCGCCCGACCTGCAAAAGCCGATTCTCTCCGCGCGCGCGCTTTGGAAGCGTACCCGCGCCCGGAATCTGCTGGACAACGACAGCAATTTCTACGCCGTGCCCGACGTGGACGGCTTACGGGAAGCGGCGGAAGCGTGCCGGACGCTCGTCGACCAGACGCACAGCCCCGACGCCATGCCGGCGTTGTACAGCGCGGCGGAGGCCGTGCGGGAACGCCTACGGCGGCCGCTGTACCCGACGGGCGACGGTCTCCCGCAGGACGGCGACCGCAGTGAGGAAGAAATCATATTGCGCGTACAGGAAGACCATTTCGTATCGTCCCCGGCGTACCATGCCGGAATCGCCGGGGCGCTCGACACGCTCGAACAGGCCGAAGCGGTACTCGTCGCGACGGACGAGAAGGACGCCGAAATGAAGCGTCTGAACGAACGGCAGGCGCAGGAGGCCGAGGCCCGCAAGCGGATTATGAACGACTATTGCGAGGCGCTGTTCACGGGCGTTTTGACGATGAACGGGCGCTCCATCGTGTACGACAACGACGGAATGCCCGTGACGCTGTGCGATTTTAGCGGGGAGTACCCCTACGCGCGGATTCCGCCCTATCAGGCCTTCTTGAACTACCGCAAACTGAGTACGGAAGCGCAGGGACGCATTCGGCGGGAGTACCAGAAGCGTTACCGCGAGAATACGCCCGAACTACGCGCCGCCGGGACGGCGTTAAAAGAAGTTTTCCCGCAGAACCGGCAGTCGATTCTCATGGAGCTTGCGTCGAACTGGGAGAACGGCGCGGAAATTCAGGCGTTCTTGAAAGACTTCTTCCAGCGTTTCCGGATGTTCTGCCTTGACAACGAGCTTTGAGCGCGCGGAGGATTCGCCATGACCGTACAGGAACTGACCAGACAATTTTCGGAGCGTCTCCGCCGCGCGGACAGCCAGTCGGCGGTGAACGGCCCGCACACGGGGCCCTGTTACCCCATGATGGTACTCACGCTGGGCGGCGGAACCCGGCGCCTGAACCATGTGATTCAGTACGGCTTGCGCCAGCTCTGGCCGCCGTACTGCGACGACATCGCCTTTGTCGACACCGAGCGCGCGCCGCACGGCCCCGTATTCACGAACCCCGGACGCCATACGGGCGAACTCCCCCCGGCAGGCCCCGACACCGGGAAGGCCGTACCGCTGACGGCGGCGGAACTCGGCGGCATGACGGCGGAACTGTTCCGGGTCGGGACGCACTTCTCGCGCGCCAACCGCATTCTGCTGTACGCCCTTCTCGATACGGCGGAGTTTCAGTCGGCGGACGAACTCGGCTTCTGGCTCGACGCCCTCGACACCTTCCGGCGCTCCATCGACAACGTGACGCCCGTACTGACCATGCTTTCCGTGCTGTTCCGGGAGGACAGCCGCACCGCCCGCGAACAGGCCGAACAAATCCGCGCCCGTCTGGGCGAGTGCCTCGACGCCCGCGCCGAAATGCCGTCCCTAATGCTTGTGAGCAACCGGAGAAGCGATTCCCTGATTGACCGCGACGGCGCGCTGTGCCGACGCCTTGTCACGGCGTTGATAGCGGTCTCGAACAATCAGGACGCGCAGGTTGTACAGGAACTTTTCCGCCCGGGCGCGGTCATGACGGCGGGCTACGCGCGCGCCGAAAAGCCCGTCGACGATATCAGTAGAATTTGTGTCGACCACCTACTGGACGAGTTGAACGGCTTCGCGCCGTCGGGTGTGGGCGACTTGTTCGGGCACGACCGGGAGCGCACACGCGAACGGCTTGGACTGTCGGAGGACGGGACGTTTCTCGTACTCGACGACGAAATCGAACGCAATCTCCCGCGTTTCGTGCCCGGGGGCGACGAACTCCGCGAACTGTTGCGGGCGTTCCCGCTGGGCGCGCCCGACGCCGCCGAGAGTGACGCGCTGTGTACGGAGACCTCTTCGGCGCGTATTGACGCGCTGACGTTCGGGGCGTGGAACTGCTATTTAGAGCGCGCCGTCGACGACGCCCGCGACGGCCTGCGCGACCGCGTGAGCGACATCCGCAACTGGCGCCGCGCCTACGCCGACTTCTTACGGCGGAGTTTCCACGCCAAGGAACTCGTGGAGCTGTCGGAACACCCGGAGCGCGTGCGGGAACTGGCCGAACCTGTCAACCATTTGTCGGCGGACACGTCCATCCGGGAGACCGCCGCGCAACGGCTAAAGTATCTGTTGTCGTCGGACGCCGAAATCCGGGAGGGACTTTTAGCGGAAATCAGGGACGCCGGGACGCGCGCCACGGAATTTCTCCGCGCGTGGGACGAACTCATGCGGACGCGTTCCCAGATTCCCGAGGCCCACGGCGACAACGAGGCCTTTATCCACTACTACGCGCGCAATCTCCGGGCGTTCTTCGACAGCCGTCAGGCCGAACTCCGCGAGAAATTCCAGACCATCCCGGACGTGGAGGGCATGACCGACTTTTTCCGGGAAGTCATGGACAGCATTTTCGAGAACCGTACTTTGCGGGGCGTGTTCGCGGCGACGTTCGAGGATGTCGGCGCGATACAGATTGAGCAGACCCGCGCGACGCTGACGGGCGCGCCTGTCTATTTCTGTACGGGCTTTTCGCTTGACACGCCGTTTCTGTCGTTCGTCCTGCTGAACATCGACGAGCGCGCCCCCGACACGCTCTATAGAACCCTCCGCGACAGTCTGCCCGACCCGGAAAAGACGCGTTTCTATCAGACGGGACGGGGGAGCGCGGCGGAATCGCTGAATATTTTCCGGCTGGAACGCTTCCACCTTTGGAGCGGGGAAGGAGAAACCGCATGAAATACGAGTGCCGCCCCGCCGACCGCGACCACTACGCCACGTCGCTGACGCTCGACCCGCAGTCGAACCGCCTTTCGTGGACGGTGCTCCCCGGTCAGGACAGCTTGCTGGTACAGACGCCCTACGGCGTCGACCCGGCCCGCGACCCGGAGGCTTTACAGGATTTGCTCGACCGTGTTTGCGGCTTGCGACTGCCCGAGGGACGCTTCCAGACGCTCAGCGCGTCGTTGTCGGTGCGCTACGTCGGCGCGGAGGAGAAGGCCCGGAATCAGGGCTGCGACGCCAACGGGGAAGCCTGTACTTACACGGTGTTCCCGTGCGTGACGGACGACCTTTGCCGGGTGTACGTGGCGCGGGGGCGCGATTCGATGTCGTCGCCGCGCTGTGACGTGCCCATGAATATTCTCGTAGAAGTCGGCCCCGTGCGGACGCATAGCGGCTATTGGCTGTTCCGCCGCGAGACGCCCACCGAATTTTTCCGGGTGGCGTTCCCGGGGAAGTGCCCGGAGAACTACCGCGACGGCGATTTGGAATACAGCGTCGGCGACCGCTGGCTGATTCCGGTCACGAGGCAGATGATAGAGCGCGGGGAATTTTACGTCCGCACGGCCCGGAAGCCGATACTACAGGCGCGTAACGCGGGCGTGCGGCTGTCGGAACCCCGCCGCGAACGCTGAAAGGAGATTCCGTATGGCTTATCAATTCACCTGCCCCTACTGTTTCCGGCCCATGCGGGACGACGAGGTGCTGTTCCGTTCGGAGAAAGTAACGTCCGCGCGGGCGGCGGCCCCGGCGGTCAGCGGCGCACAGACGATTGTCGATACCTTACTCCCCGCCGATACCCCCGCCGAACCCGGCGACGAACGGGAGTTATTGTCGTATGTGCGCGGGCGGCTGTTGGAACTGCTGGAGAGCGGCGCGGAAATCACGCGCGAGGACTTGTACCCGGAGGAGGAGTACGACAACTGGCGCGACTTCGAGAACCGCTTCCCGGACTGCGTGCTAAAGACGCGTATCGCGAAACTGTCGGAGCGTCTGCGGGATATCCGGAGCGTACAGGAGGCGGCGCGCACGGCGGCCCCGGCGGCGGATACGTTTTTCGACTTATCGGACGACCCGGTTTACGAGCGCTTCTGGGCGAAATTCGCCGGGGGGCGTACCACCGAGACCGACACCGAACACGACCGCGAACCGTGGCGGCGGCGAATCCTCGACCCCAACAACAAGGTACACCAGAGTTACTTGCAAGTACAGCCCGACGGCGGCTACCTCATCCGGGACGTTGACGGGATGGCGGCGAAAATCCAGTTAAAAGAGGACGGGCTGGAATGCGACAGGCGGGTGTGCCCGCACTGCCACAACCCGTTACCGCCGAACTACGGCAAGAATCCCGTGCGGCGTCTGGCCGTGATTGGCATTACGGGTTCGGGCAAGACGGTCTACCTGTGCCGCCTCTTCGAGGGCATGGACAAGTACATGGCGAAAGTACACCTCAACGCGTTCGACTCGCCGAGCGTCACGCAGTTCCTGTACGACAACGAGGTCGCCTACGGGAAGCCCCTCCCGGGTTCCACGACGGTTTACCTACATCAACCGCTGTTCTTCGACCTGTCGCGTTCGGTCAACGGCAACGACAAGCGCGTCGAGACGCTCGTCATTTACGACGTCACGGGGGAGGTATTCGAGGACCCGCGCCGCGCCCGCGACGCCTTGCAGTTCGCGCCGTTCATCCGCTACGCCGACGGTATCATGTTGTTGATTGACCCGGCGCAGTTCCCTTCGTATGTCGGGGCCAAGGCCGGGCGCGAACTCCGCTATAAGCCCACGCAGGCGCTCCGCAACATTCACAACATCGTCACCGACGGCGACACGCGCCGCAAGTGCCGGAAACCCGTGGCGGTGTGCCTGTCCAAGATGGACGAGCTTATGCAGCTATTCCCCGAGGACTTGCGGCGGCGGCTGAGCGAGGAAGTCGAGGGAATCCGGGACAACCGCGGCTACTACGAGGCCGTGTTCAACGCCAAGGCCTACAACCCCATTCTGGACGGCCTCTACACGTTCTTCCAGACCCACGACGAGTCCTTGTCGCTGTTGATGGACGGCAATTTCAAGAACTACGCCTGTTTCGCGTTCACGGCGCTGGGCTGTGACGTGGACAAGGAGACGGGCCTGCCCGTACACGAGGGCGACCACTTCACCACGCGCCGCGTCGAGGAGCCGTTACTGTGGCTGTTCCACTGCTTCGGCTACATCGACACCAACGAGAAAATCGACTACCCCTACAAGCGCGTGAACTGTCCGGAGTGCGGGAGTACCGACAACTATATTTTACCGCTGGGCGAGCGCGAAATCCGGTCGGGGTTCCTGCGCCTTACGCGGACTTACGTCAACCGGGGCTGTAACCGTTGCGGGAATCGCTGGGCCGACGCGTGGACGGAGGACGAGGAACGCGCCGAATTAGAAGAGGAGCGAATCAGGCTGGAGGAAGACTGGGCAAAACTGGGAGACAATCCGCTGTGACGGCGTACCGGAGGGGCATGTATGCGAGTTTACCAGTGCTGTTACACAAACTTACTTCGATACGACGGGCCATACAAAGTAGGCGGCTGGACGGCCACGGCCTTTTCGCGGGACATCCCGCCGGAAGTCCTGCGCGACTGCGAACACTTCCAGCGCGCGGATACGTCCGACCGCGCTACCGACGAGTTCGGAAAGGCCCTGCGCCTGTACGAGCTTATCTGTCAGGGCGAGTACGCCTACGTCATCCGGACGCGCTACGGCATGCGCGACCACATGGGGCGCGGGAATAACTCGTTCTCCCACGCCTACATTTTCGCGACGGACGGCGGGTGTCTGGAACGCCCGGAGACGCTGTTGTGCCTCGGCCCGGGGTGCTTCACGCAGGAGGCCGCGACGGGCGTCGAACCGGAGGCGGAGTCGGCGGAACTGGCGCGCGAGGCGTTGTCGCGCCTGACGGAAGGCGTACTCAGGGAGCCGCCGCGCGGCGACGGGTTCGACTTCCCGCGCGCGCTCGACAGTACGGGCCTGTCCGTCAGCCGCGAACTCTACAAGACGCTCTTGCAGTGCGTGTACGCGCACATGGACGCCAAACACGAAAGCGGGCGTCAGGTGCCGCCGCTTTACATCCAGTACGGCGCGCCGGATATGGAGCCTGACCGGAAAGACCGTTTACTCCGGGAACTGCTCTGCTGTATCCTGTACGGCCTGCCGCACTGGATGCGGCGGGAGTTGCGCGCGTCGAACTGGTCGGACCTCGACAACACCCCGAAAGACCTGATTTTCACGACGGAGGATGTCACGCGGCTGGCCGGGGACGGCGGCTATTTAGTCTTGGAGACGGGCGCGCGCAACGTCGAACGGCGGCGCATAGCGCGTTTGGAGCGTTCCGGATACCTGCCCTACGCCGCGCTGAAACTCGACCCCGAACGATTCCCGGACTTTTTCGCGGGCCTCGACCGCTACGCGCGCGCGCTGGGCGATGCCGACGCCGCAAGCGAGGCAGTCCGGAAACTCGTGTGGCAGTGCTATTGGGACGCGGACGGGTTGCGGTTCACGGAGCGTCCGGACGTGGAGCGGCTGGAGCGTAAAGACTTGGTGTCGCTGTTGAGCGACGCGGCGGAGAGCGGCCTGTACAGCATGGGCCTGAAAGAGGTCATGAACGCCGTACAGAAGCGGGTGGAGTTCG